>PHEM01000261.1 GCA_002842935.1 Alphaproteobacteria bacterium HGW-Alphaproteobacteria-13
GGGTGTCTCGACTTCGCTCGACACGAACGGAAGAGAGGATGATTCTAATCCGACCCGCGGACTCGGCCGCGCAGCGACTTCACGGTGCTGCGTGCCTTCTTGCTGTCGACGCGGCGCGCCTTGGCCGCCTTGCTGGGCTTTGTCTTGATGCGCTTTTCGGGGCGGACGAGCGCGGCGTCCACCAGTTCGGACAGGCGCTGGCGCGCGTCGGCGCGGTTCGCTTCCTGCGTGCGGAAACGGCGCGCGAGGATGACGAGTTCGCCGTCCGCCGTCATGCGGCTGCCCGCCAGCGCCTTCAGCCGCCGCCAGGCGTCGGGCGGCAGGCGCAGCGCATAGGCATCGACGCGCAGCTGGCACGCCGTCGCGACCTTGTTGACATTCTGGCCGCCCGGCCCGGACCCGGCCAGAAAGCGCTCGGTGATCGCGCTTTCCGGAATGTCAGCCACGCGTCGGAGCCGCCCCCGCGGGCGGAGCGAAGCCGAGCGCGGCGAAGCGGTCGGGGAAGGGGGCCTCGGCAAGGATGGGCGGTTTGGCGCCGCGCGCGACGCTGATCCGTTCGGCGTGCAGCAGCGTGCGGTCCCGCCCGCCGCCCGTGCCATAGACGGGATCGCCGACGATGGGCAAACCCAGCCCTTCCAGCGCATGGACGCGAAGCTGGTGCGTGCGGCCCGTCTCCGGGCGAAAGCGCAGCAGGCTCTTCCCGTCCGCGACGGCGATCTTTTCCCAGTGCGAGACCGATGGTTTGCCCTTGGCGTCGCCGACCATGCGCCAGCCGCGCTCGGCCGTGGAGATCTTGGCAAGCGGCAAGTCGATGGTGCCGCCGTCCGCTTCGGGCACGCCGTCGATGATCGCGAGATATTGCTTTTCGACCGCGCGCCCCTCGAAAGCCTGCGTGAAACGCGCGTGCGCCTTGGGATTGCGGGCAAGCAGCAGGCAGCCCGACGTGTCGCGGTCGAGCCGGTGAACCGCGAGCGGCCAGCGCCGGAAGCCGAAGCGCAGGCCGTCGAGGTGATTTTCCAGGCTGAGGCTGCCGTCGCGCGGGCGGTCAACGGGCAGGCCGGCTGGCTTGTCGAGGACGATCGCCTCGCCGTCGAGGAAAAGGATGCGGTCGGACAGAAGCATTGCCGCGCTATAGGGGAAGCGGCGGGGCGCGCCAATGGGGCTTGGTGTGCCTGCGGTTAACAGATCCGTTTCCCCGAGCGAAGCCGAGGGGCCATGCCGAACGAAGTCGAGGCAGCAACGGTGCCGGTTCTCGCTGCGCTCGAACATGCCCCTCGGCTTCGCTCGGGGAAACGGTTTTTGCGGTATCGGATCAGACCGCCAGCTTCGCCGCCGTCCGCGCGACGCGCTCGCCCAGATAGCGGGCGCCGCCCAGGTCGGCTTCGCTCGGCTGGCGCGATCCGTCGCCGTCGGCGATGGTCGTGGCGCCATAGGGCGCGCCGCCCTTGACCTCATCGACGCCCATCTGCGCGGCATAGCCATAGCCGAGACCGACGATGGTCAGCCCGAAATGCAACAGGTTGGTGAGGATGCTGAACAGCGTCGTTTCCTGCCCGCCGTGCTGCGTCGCGGACGAAGTGAAGGCCGCGCCGACCTTGCCGGTCAGCAGGCCCTGCGCCCAGACGCCGCCCGCCGTGTCCCAGAAACCCGCCATCTGGCTCGACATGCGGCCGAAGCGCGTCGGCGTGCCGACGACGATGGCGTCATATTGGGCCAGTTCCTTGGGATCGTTCAGCACGGGATGCGCCGCGTCGGTCTTGAAGCCCGCCGCTTGGACGACCGCTTCGGGCGCGGTTTCGGGCACACGGCGGACATCGACGTCCGCGCCAGCCGCGCGCGCGCCCTCGGCCACGGCGTCGGCCATCGCCTCGATATGACCATAGCTGGAATAATAGAGCACCAGAACCTTCGTCATCTACACTATCCTTTCGTACGAAATCTTGTCCCCCTCCCGCAAGCGGGAGGGGAATTCCTACAGGCTGTCGACCAGCACCAGTTCGGCGTCGTCGATCGCCTCGACCTCGATCGCTGCGACATCGCGGATCGCGATGCCGTCGCGGGGTTCCGCGGCCTCGCCGTTGACGCGGATGCGCCCCTTGGCCGCGACCAGATAGGCGTGGCGTCCCGCGCCCAGATCATAGGCGACACGATCGCCTGCATGGACGGTCGCCGCCGCGACGCGCGCATTGGCGCGGATCGGCAAGGCCCCAAATCGTTCGACGTCGCCCTCGATCCCGCTCGCCATGGTCACGAAGCGGCCCGATCGATCGGCCTTCGGAAAGGCGCGCTGGTCCCAGCCGGGGTGGCCGCCCGGACGGTCGGGGATGATCCAGATCTGGAACAGCGTCGTTTCCTCGTCCTCCAGGTTGAACTCGCTGTGAGTGACGCCCGTTCCGGCGCTCATCACCTGGACGTCGCCCGCCGCCGTGCGGCCGCTGTTGCCCATGGAATCGCGATGGCTGATCGCGCCGGTGCGGACATAGGTGATGATTTCCATGTCGCGGTGCGGGTGCGGGGGAAAGCCCGACTGCGCCGCGATCGCATCGTCGTTCCAGACGCGCAGCGCGCCCCAGCCCATGCGATCGGGATCGTGATAGCCCGCGAAAGAGAAATGATGGCGGGCGTCGAGCCAGCCATGGTCGGCGTGGCCCAGCGTGTCGAATTTGCGAATGTCGATCATGACTGTTCCTTTCGGGATGCCGCCAGCGGGCGGCGTATGCGGCCAAGATAGCGATGGAATGGGTTTCCAAAATAGCATAGATGGAAAATTATCGTTTCCATTTGGAAGGTAATCCCATGGCGCTTCCCGACTATGAAGGCTGGGCCTGTTTCGCCGCCGTCGCCGATCAGGGCAGTTTCACGGCCGCCGCCGCGTCGCTGGGCCTGTCGAAAGCCGGCGTGTCGAAAGCGGTGACGCGGCTGGAGGCGTCGCTGGGCATCACGCTGCTGCATCGCAGCTCGCGCTCGGTCACGCTGTCGACGGCGGGCGCGGGGCTGGTGGATCAGGCGCGGGCGATGGTCGCGGCGGCGCTGGCCGCGACGGAGGCGGCACGCGGCGACCGGCTCGACCTCGCCGGGCCGATCCGCCTCGCCGCGCCGATGAGCTTTGGGATCAAGCTGCTCGGGCCGCCGCTCGCCGCCTTCCTGTCGCGGCATCCGGCGGTCGAGATCGACGTGATCCTCAGCGACGCGCGCAACGATCCGGTGGCCGAGGGGATCGACCTGATGCTGCGGATCGCCGATCTCGCCGACAGCCGCCTGCTCGCGCGGACCATCGCGCCCGTCGCGGCGTCGGTGGTGGCCAGCCCCGCCTATCTGGACCGCCATGGCGTGCCGCGCCATCCGCTCGACCTCTCGCGTCACCGGCTGATCGGCTATGGCCATCGCGAGCGGGCGGCGCCGATCCGCCTGCGCCGCGCGGGCGAAGAGGCGACGGTGATCCCGACCGGCCCGCTCTTCGCCAACAATGGCGATGTCATGGTGCCGCTGCTGACCGCCGGGGTCGGGATTGCGGTGCTGCCCGACTTCATCGTCGAGGATGATCTGCGGTCGGGCGCGCTGGTGGCGATCCTGACCGAATGGTCGCTGCCGCCAGCCTTTCTGCACTTGCTGTCGCCGCCCTCGCGCCTGCGCCCGGCGCGCGTGCAGGCGCTGTCGGACCATCTGGCGGAGACGCTGAAACGATCGTGCAACAGGGCGCGACTCGTGGAGTCAGGCCGGTTAAATCAAAATTAACCTTTTCCCTTCATTAGTTTCATGGTTAATGTTCCGACAGTCCCTCATCCGGGGCTGCCGGAGGCATCACGATGGACCGGCCCGTGGGATACGGGACCATCGTGGGAAAAAGGGGTGCCCAATGCGCGTATTGCTGATCGAGGACGAGCCGACGACCGCGAAGGCGATCGATACGATGCTCACGACCGAGGGCTTCAACGTCTATAGCACGGATCTGGGCGAGGAAGGTCTCGATCTGGGCAAGCTCTATGATTATGACATCATCCTGCTCGACCTGAACCTGCCCGACATGCACGGCTATGACGTGTTGAAGAAGCTGCGCACGGCCAAGGTGCAGACGCCCGTGCTGATCCTGTCGGGCATTTCGGAAATGGATTCGAAAGTGCGCTCGTTCGGCTTCGGCGCCGACGATTATGTCACCAAGCCCTTTCACCGCGACGAACTGGTCGCCCGCATCCACGCGGTTGTGCGCCGATCGAAAGGCCACAGCCAAAGCGTGATCCGCACCGGCAAGCTCGCCGTCAATCTCGACACCAAGACGGTCGAGGTCGATGGCGTCCGCGTGCATCTGACGGGCAAGGAATATCAGATGCTGGAGCTGCTGTCGCTCCGCAAGGGCACGACGCTGACCAAGGAAATGTTCCTCAATCATCTGTACGGCGGCATGGACGAGCCGGAACTGAAGATCATCGACGTCTTCATCTGCAAGCTCCGCAAGAAGCTGGCGCTCGCCTGCGGCGGCGACAATTATATCGAGACGGTGTGGGGTCGCGGCTATGTGCTGCGCGACATCGACGACGACGGCAACGAAGTGCGCCGCGTCGCCTGACGCCCGGGTATCATGCCCGGCAGTGCGGGGTGCATAAAATCTGAATCGCCCTCTCTCTTCCGTTCGTGTCGAGCGAAGTCGAGACACCCATCGGCCTTGCGCCACGACGATGGGTGTCTCATCTTCGCTCGGGGATGCGGCGATTCAGGTTGCGCACGATCCGTCCTGGCGCGCTGAAGCTCAGCGCAGGCCCGACAGCTTCAAATTCTGCACGCGGCCATAGCGCACGTCGCACGTGAACTTGCCCTTGTCGTAAAAGCCGCCGCGACTCCCGCGGCCGCGATAGCCGTCGCGGAC
>PHEM01000262.1 GCA_002842935.1 Alphaproteobacteria bacterium HGW-Alphaproteobacteria-13
GCAGCCTCGCCGTCGTCGCGCCGGGGATCGCGGAGGCGCTGTTCGCGACCGCGATCGGCCTGTTCGCCGCCATCCCGGCGGTGATCGCCTATAATGCCTTTTCGCAGCGGCTGAACCGGCTCGAATCGCGGCTCGGCCGCTTCGCCGACGGGCTGCACGCGATGTTCAGCCGCGAGCTGGAGGTCGAGGGCTGATGGCGATGAGCGGCCCTTCCGGCGGCGCGGGCGGCCGGCGGCGCGGGCGCGGCGGGCGGCGCGCGCCGATGGCGGACATCAACGTCACGCCGCTGGTCGACGTGATGCTGGTGCTGCTGATCATCTTCATGATCACGGCGCCGCTGCTCGCCTCCGCCGTGCCGATCGACCTGCCCGAAAGCCGCGCCAAACCCATCGAGACCGAAGAGCAGGAACCCGTGCAGCTGTCGATCAACGCCGACCACAGCATCTATATCGGCGAAGAGGCGGTGCCGGAGGCGGAGCTTCCCGCGCGGCTCGACGCCATCGCGGGCGAGCGGCAGGAAAGCGACAAGCCGCGCCAGATCATGCTGCGCGCCGACAGGACGCTCGATTACGGCCGCGTGATGCGCGTGATGGGCGAACTGAACCGCGCGGGCCTGTCGCGCATCGCGCTCGTCACCACGGGTTCGGAGACGGCCGCGCCGCAGACGGCGGCGGTCACCGACGGTTCAGACGCGGTGCAATAGGCTTCGGTCATGGCGGCGCGAACGGCACCATTGGGACATGAAAAGACAGGCGTTGCGATCGCCGTGGTGCTGCACGTCCTGGTGATCGGCCTGCTGTCGGTGCAGTGGACGGCGGGCGACCGGCGTTTCGACAATCCGCCGATGGAAGTCGACCTGATCGCGGAGACCGCGCCGCAATCGACCGCGCCGGTGATCAGCGAGACGCCGCCCGCCGCGCGACTGGGCGACGAGATCGACGACGACATCGCCGCGCCGCCCGAACCCGTGCCCGTCCCGCCGGAGCCGGAACCGGTCACGCGCCCGACGCCCGCCCCCGCGCCCAAGACGGCGCCCGCGCCGACCCCGAAAGCCGCGCCGAAGCCCGTGCCCAAGCCGACGCCCAAACCCGCTCCAACGCCGCCCAAGCAGACCCCGCCCGCCGCGAAAAAGGCCGCCGCCGCGCCCGCCCCGACGCCGAAAGCCACGGCGGCGAAACCGACGAGCCGCCCAACCGGACGGCTCGACGGCATCGTCGACGGCCTGTCCAAGGCGCAGCCCAAGGCCCCGGCCAGCAAGGGCGCGCCCGCCGCCGCGACCGCCGCCGAAGTGAAACGCTCGATCGACGTCGCGATCGACGGCAAGATCCTGCCCTTCTGGCGGCGGAACGTGCCGTCGGGCGTCGATATCGACCAGCTTCGCGTAGTGCTGCGCATCCAGCTCAGCCGCGATGGCCGCGTGATAAGCGTCGCGCAGCTCGGCGAACTGACCGGCAAGACCGACAGCAACGCGCCGCAGCAAAAACTGTTCGTCGAGCGCGCCGAACGGTCCATCCGCCAGGCGGCCCCCTTTGACTTGCCCGACGAATATTATGATCAATGGAAGGTGTGGGATGTGACCTTCCGCGCGAAAGGAATATGATGAAAGCCTCGCTGCCCCATCGTTTCGCCCTGCTCGGCATCGCGCTGGGCGCCGTCGCGGCGCTGCCCGCCGCCGCCCAGACGCCGCCCACCGTAGAGGAAAGCCCGCGCACCGCCGAAGTCGTCGCGGAGGTTTCGACCGAACGCACGGTGATCGCCATTCCGGCGCTCGCGACGCCCGCGGTGGCGACCGTCGCGGGGCTGCGCACCGACAGTCTTGGCCGACAGATCGCCGAAGTGATCGCGTCCGACCTCGAACGCAGCGGCCTCTACGCGCCGCTCGGTCCCGGCAGCGTACGGGCGATCAGCATGGCCGAAGTGCGCGCGCCGGTCTTCGCCGACTGGCAGGCGCGCAACGCCGACAATGTCGTCCACGGCTTCGTCCAAGCCAGCGGCACGGGCGGGCTGATCGTCGGCTGCTATCTTTACGACACCGCGCTCGGCACCGAACTGGTGCGCCAGGGGTTCGAGATCCAGCCCGGCGACTGGCGCCGCGCCGCGCACAAATGCGCCGACGCCATCTATTCGCGCCTGTCGGGCGAAGCGCCCTTCTTCGACAGCCGCATCGCCTATATCGCGGAGAGCGGTCCCAAGGGGAACCGCATCAAGCAGCTGGCGATCATGGATTCGGACGGCGGCAACCACCGCTTCATCACCAACGGCCAGGCGCTGGCGATATCCCCGCGCTTTTCGCCCGATTACAAGAAGATCGTCTATGTCAGCTATCTGAATAACCGCGTCCGCGTGTTCATATACGATGTCGCGGCCGGATCGCAGAAGCTGGTGACGGAAAGCGGCAACGCAACCTTCGCCCCGCGCTGGTCGCCCGACGGCAGGCAGATCCTCTATTCGATGGCGGTCGGCGGCAACACCGACATCTATCGCATCTCGGCGGAAGGCGGCACGCCCGTGCGGCTGACCACCGCGCCGGGCATCGATGTCGGCGGCAGCTTTTCCCCCGACGGCAAGAAGATCGTGTTCGAAAGCGACCGGTCGGGCAGCCAGCAACTCTATACGATGAACATCGACGGGTCGAACCAGCAGCGAATCAGCTTTGGCGGGGGCCGCTATGCGACGCCCGAATGGTCGCCGCGCGGCGACCTGATCGCCTTCACCCGGATGGGCGGCGGTGAGTTCCGCATCGGCGTGATGACGCCCGGCGGCGGCGGCGCGCGCATGCTGACCAACAGCTGGCAGGACGAGGCGCCGACATGGTCGCCGAACGGCCGCGTCATCCAGTTCTTCCGCACCACGCCGGGGCGCGAAGGCAAGTCGAGCCTGTGGCAGGTCGACCTGACGGGCGTGAACCTGCGCCGCCTGCCGACGCCGCGCGACGGGTCCGACCCGAGTTGGGGTCCGATCCTGCCCTGACCGCCCGCGCGATTGTGTGCAACCGGCGGAAAACCACGGGGTTGCATTGTGGCGTCCAAGCTGCATTAATCGCGCCTCGGCGCGAAGGACCATCATGATGAGAGGACAGAAGAGATGACGATACGCAAAACCACCGCAATGATCGCGGCGATCACCATGCTCGCTGTTGGCGCCTGTGCGAAAAAGGCGCCCGAACAATTGCCCCCCGCCCCCGAAGGAACCGGCACCGACACCGGCAGCAGCACCGGCACGGGCGTCGTTCCCGGATCGCAGGAGGATTTCGTCGCCAGCGTGTCGTCCGACCGCATCTTCTTCGATTTTGACCAATATAATGTCGATGCGGAGGATCAGGCGACGCTGCGCAGCCAGGCCCAGTGGCTTCAGCGCAACCCGGCGGTGCGCGTCACGCTGGAAGGCCATGCCGACGAACGCGGCACGCGCGATTACAATATCGCGCTGGGCGAACGCCGCGCCAATGCCGCGAAAAATTATCTCGCATCGCTGGGCATCGATCCCGGCCGCATCAACGTCATCAGCTATGGCAAGGAACGTCCGGCCGCGCTCGGTTCGGACGAGCAGGCCTATGCCCGCAACCGCCGCGCCGTGACGGTGGTGATCGGCCGCTAGATCATCGCGCGAGCAGCGGCCAGAGCGGCACCGCCGCCCAGGCCGCGCCGCACGCGAACAGACCGAAGGGGACGCGCCGCGCGGACAGCGGCGTGTCCCCTTTGCCTTGTGCGGCGAGCGCCCAGACGATGCCGGAAAGGCTCGCGAGCAGCAGCATCAGCGGCAGCGCCTGCCAGCCGATCCACGCGCCGATCGCCGCGACCAGCTTGGGATCGCCGCCGCCCATGCCCTCGCGCGCCCGGCGGCGCCAGGCCCAGGCGAGCAGCGCCAGCGCCAGCCCGCCCGTGACGGCGGCGATCCAGCGATCGAGCAGGCGCGTCTCCATCAGCGGCCCGGCCAGCAGCAGGCCGACGACGGCAAGCGGCAGCGTCAACCGGTCGGGCAGCCACAAATGGCGCGCATCGAGCAGCGCGAGCGGCAGCAGCAACCAGCCGAACAAGGCCCAGAGCCAGCCCGCCGTGCCCGGCATCAGCGCTAGCGCCGCTCCGCCGAGCAGCGCCGCGCCCATCTCGACGCGCGCATGGAAAGGGTCGATCGGCGCGCTGCAATGGCGGCAGCGGCCGCGCGCGGCGAGCGCCGAGAGCAGCGGCACCAGATCGCGCGGTCCGAGCGCGTGCGCGCAGCCATCGCAGCGCGACCGGCCGAGGATCGAGCGTCCCGCGGGCCAGCGCAGCACCAATGTCGCGATGAAGCTGCCGACGACCGCGCCGAGCAGCGCGGCGAGCAGAACGCCCGCGCCGACCGGCAGGGTGTCGATGAAGGCGGAAAGGCGGCTCACGGTCTTAAAAAATCTCATCCGTTCGTGCTGAGCTTGTCGAAGCACCGTTCTTCTTCTTGCGACGTCAAAAGAAAGAACGGCCCTTCGACAAGCTCAGGGCGAACGGAAACGGATAGAGGCCCAGAATTATGGTTCACCATTCTCGGCAAACCATATCCTAGAACCGCCCGCTCGCCGACAGGATGAACCCGTCCGCGCCCGGCCGGAAGCCCAGCAGCGTCAGCGCCGCCGCCATCGCCGGATCGCGGTCGACGCCGATGGCCAGCCGCGCGCGCCAGGTGCCGCCGCCGTCGAAGGAGAGGGTCAGCCTTTCCATTCCCGACTGGCTGGCCAGCGCCGCCTGTGCCCGTCCGTCCGCGCAGGCAAGCGGTCCCGACAATCCGCGCGACAGGTCGAGACCGGCGATCGGCGCGGCGATCGACATCGCC
>PHEM01000263.1 GCA_002842935.1 Alphaproteobacteria bacterium HGW-Alphaproteobacteria-13
TTCAGTTCGGGGACGAGCACGCCGTTCACCACATGGATCAGGCCGTTCGCCTGCGTGACATCGGCCTGCGTCACATAGCCGCTGCTGCCTTGCGTGCCGTCGACCTTGATATTGCCCTGCACTTCCGTGAAGGTCAGCGGCTGGCCCTCGACCGTGGTCAGCGTCGCCTTGCCGCCGCCCGCCTTGATCTTTGCATAGATATCCTCGGCGGTGACGCGGCCCGGCACCACATGATAGGTCACGACCTGCTCCAGCACCGGCTCGTTGACGGGATTCATCAGATATTCGGTCATCGCCGGAATCGCGGCAAAGGCCTGATCGGTCGGCGCGAAGACCGTGAAGGGTCCGGCGCCGCTCAGCGTTTCGGTCAGCCCCGTGCTCGAAATCGACTTGGCCAGCGTCTTGAGTTCGGGCGACTGGCTTGCGTTCTGGACGATATTCCAGCTGTCCTGCATCGCTCCGGTGGCGGCCTCCGCCTCGGCGACGGTCGCCTCCGCCGTTTCATCCGCGGCATGGGCAGGAACTGCGGCCGGAACGGCAAGCGCCGCAGTCAAAGCAAAAAGGGGGGCAGCGAAAAACCTCGCACGCAACATCAATCATTCTCCAACTGTTGATAGTTCAGGGTATATGAACCCTGAACGCATCCTAACCGGAGAAAGTTTCATGAAAAGGCCGAAATCGGCCATTTTTCGATTAAATCAGCCCAGCAGCCGCTCGTTGACCACTTGGCCGCCCTGTGTCAGCCGCACGGCGTTGCCGATTTCCTCGTCGAGGACCGGGCGGCCCTGCTCCTTGTCCCAGAAGGCGGAGAGGAAGTTGAACAGGTTGCGGCTGAACAACGCACTGGTGTCGGCGGGCATCAGCGCCGCGATATTCCGTGCGCCGATCACGGTCACGCCGTGAATGCGCTTCGTCTCGCCCGCGACCGCACCCTCCACATTGCCGCCGCTTTCGGCCGCCATGTCGACGATCACGCTGCCCGCGCGCATCGTCGCAAGCTGTGCGTCGCTGATCAGGCGCGGAGCCGTGCGTCCCGGAATCAGCGCCGTGGTGATGACGATGTCCTGCTTGGCGATATGGCCCGACACCAGCTCGGCCTGCGCCTTCTGATATTCCTCGGACATTTCCGTGGCATAGCCGCCCGCGCCTTCGCCTTCGATCCCCGCGACATTCTCGACGAAGATCGGCTTGGCGCCCAGCGAGAGGATCTGCTCCTTGGTCGCCGAGCGCACGTCGGTGGCGCTGACCTGCGCGCCCAGCCGCCGCGCGGTCGCGATCGCCTGAAGCCCCGCGACGCCGACGCCCATGATGAAGGCCTTTGCCGCGCTGACCGTGCCCGCCGCCGTCATCATCATCGGAAAGGCGCGGCCATAGGCGTTCGCCGCCATCAGCACCGCCTTGTAGCCCGCGAGATTCGCCTGGCTGGAGAGGATGTCCATCGATTGCGCGCGCGTGATGCGCGGCATGAATTCCATCGCCAGCGCTTCCAGCCCCAGCTTCGCATAGGCATCGACGCGCGCGCGCTCCCCGAACGGATTGAGTCCCGCGGCCAGCCATGCGCCGTCGGCAAAGCCCGACAGGCTGTCGGGATCGGGTCCCTGAATGCCCAGGATGATGTTCGCGCCCTTCAGCACCTCCGCGCGGCCCGCGACGCGCGCGCTGGCGGCGGTATAGTCCGCGTCCGCGATCGACGCCTGTTCCCCTGCCCCCGATTCAACGGCAAGTTCGGCGCCCAGGCCAATGAATTTCTTGACGGTTTCCGGGGTCGCAGCGACACGGGTCTCGCCCGCGGCGAGTTCTTTCAGTACGGCAATGCGCATGGATATGATCCCGTCAGGCGATGAGCAGGAGGATGATGCCGGTCGCGATCACGCTGAGGATCGTGCCGATTTTCATCAGGCTGAGGAAGCCCGAATAGGTCTCGTTCGCCGCCTTGATGTCCTGATCGGCCATGTCCTTGTCCCCTTTGCCTCTGGCTCCAGCGCGCCTGTGCGCGCGCAGAATCACGTGTCGCGCCGGTCTTAGCCACGCGCCGCCCTATGCTCAATAGCCGAAAGCGGCATGCACGCCAAAAGCGAAACGGCCTTAATCGCCCCTTTACCCCTATCGTCTAGACCGGGCGGCGGCAGCCTGGCGACAGCCCGGCGATGGCGGCCTGCCGCCGAATGAAGGACGAAATCACGACGATGGCGAGCACCCGCGACACGCGAACGGTAATGATCGTCGACAGCGAACCGGCGCAGCAGCGCTTTTTGTCGGCGCTGGTGTCGCGCGGCGGATGGCGCAGCATCGTCGCGCCCGACACCGACACGGCGCTGGCCCAGCTCGGCACGCAGGACGGCATGGCGCTTGACGCCGTGCTCGTCGATCAGGGCGCGCCGGACATGGAGATCGGTGCCTTTGTCGCCGAGCTTCGCCGCTGGCGCCCCGCGCTGCCGCTGATCGTCATCACCATGCGCAACGGCGTCGAAGTCGCGGTCCGCGCGATGCGCGCGGGCGCCAGCGACTTCGTACAAAAGCCGATCGCGCCCGACCGGCTGCTCAGCGCGCTCGACCGCCTGATCGCGCCGGGCACCGCGCAGGGAGAGCTGCGCCCGCTGACGGAAAAGCTGCGCGCGCCGCTGGCGTTCGAGGAGATCATCGGATCGTCGCCCAATTTCCGCAGCGCGCTCGCCATCGCCGCCAAGGCGGCGCGCGCGCGCGTCCCGGTGATGATCAACGGCAAACCGGGCACCGGCAAGGAAGTCTTCGCCCGCGCGATCCACGGCGCGAGTCCCCGCGCGCGCGGTCCGCTGGTGATGGTCGATTGCTCGGCGGTGTCGCCGGGGCTGATCGCATCGGGCCTGTTCGGGCATGAGCGCGGCGCCTTTCCCGGCGCCTTCGACCGCCAGGTCGGCCGGCTGGTGCAGGCCGACGGCGGCAGCATCATCATCGACCATGTCGAATGCATCCCGCTCGACACGCAGGCGAAGCTCGTCGAATTCCTGAACAGCGGCGAGGTGCATATGATCGGCGGCGCGATTCGCCAGAGCGTCGATGTCCGCATCATCGCGACCAGCGCCAGCCCGCTCGACAAGCTGATCGAGGCGGGTCATTTCCGCGAAGACCTGTTCTATGCGCTGTCGGCGGCGCAATTCACGCTGCCTTCGCTGTCGGAACGGCGCGGCGATGTCGGGCCGCTCGCGCGCCACTTGCTGACGCGCATCGGCAATCTGCCGGGGATGAGTCCGATCGGCATCACCGACGACGCGCTGCGCTTGCTCGCCGCCTATGCCTGGCCGGGCAATGCGCGCCAGTTGCAGGACGTGCTGTTCCGCGCCGCCGTCGCCAGCGAGACGGACGTGCTGACGGCCGCCGACTTCAAGGCGATCGAGGCGGCGCTCGGCGGCCGCCCCGGCGGCGCGAGCGACAGCAACGTCGCCATCAACGGCGAGGCGATCGGCGTCACGCTCTATCTGCCCGACGGCAATCTGCGCCCGCTGGAAGACATCGAGGCTGACGTCATCCGCCTCGCCATCGGCCATTATCGCGGCCGCATGAGCGAAGTCGCGCGGCGGCTGGGGATCGGGCGCTCGACGCTCTATCGTAAACTGAGCGATCTGGGGATCGATACGGCGGCGTGACCATTGCGGTTGCAAGTTCGATCCGATCGATTATATCTAGCGACAGGAGTGAGCTAAGAAGCCCTCCTTAAAGGTTTGTGGCGCGACAAGAGTCGCGAAGCGCGAGCAATAGCTCCTGCCTTTGAGCGGCATTTCATGCCGTTGCGCACCCGCAGCGATTCAACAAATCGTGTAGGTGCATTATGAATAAGATAGCCAAAATCCGAGAAAATCGTCTGATTCAACAGAAGGGTCGTTGCTGCTATTGCCAGCAACCCATGTGGGCCAACAATCCCGCAAAATTCGCCCGAAAGCATCGCATCTCGGGCAAGCAAGCGCGTTTCCTGCAAGCCACCGCAGAACATCTGACCCCAAGATCGGAAGGCGGGAAGGATAGAAAAGCCAACATCGCGGCAGCCTGCTGGTTTTGCAACACACGAAGGCATCGAGCCAAACAAGCACTCTCGCCAGACCTTTACCGCCGAAAGGTTCAGAAGAGGATGGCAGGTGGAAAATGGCACGGGCTGCGCCTCGGATATTCTGCCTCCCCTCCCGCAGGCGGGAGGGGCAGCGAGACTTGGGAGCTTGCTCCCTAGTCGCAGCGGGGTGGGCACCTGAAACGACGCTGCCCACCCCTAACCCCTCCCGCCTGCGGGAGGGGAATCTGTCACCCCGTCAGCGCCGCATCCCGCAGCCCGCGCCAGACGCGCAGCGCCTGCCGGTTCTCGGCGATGTCATGGATGCGTAGTATCTGCGCCCCCTGCCCCGCCGCCTGATAATGCAGCGCCACGCTGCCGCCGAGCCGGGCTTCGGCGGGGGCTTCGTTATCGAGCGCGCCGATCATGCGCTTGCGGCTCGCGCCGAACAGCACCGGGCAGCCGAGCGTGTGAAACAGCGCGAGGCCGTTCACCAGCGCCAGATTGTCGGCGACGCCCTTGCCGAAGCCGATGCCGGGATCGACGATGATCCTGTCCGCCGCGATTCCCGCCGCCTTGCACGCCGCGATACGCTCGGCGAGCATGTCGTAAACGTCGAACAGCGCATGGGCGTAAGTGCCGCCTTCATGCGGGTCGCTCTTGGCCGAGGGGGCATGCATCAACACGATCGGGCAGCCCGCGCGCGCGACGACCTCCATCGCGCGGTCGTCATAACGCAGCGCCGATATGTCGTTGACGATGGCCGCGCCCGC
>PHEM01000003.1 GCA_002842935.1 Alphaproteobacteria bacterium HGW-Alphaproteobacteria-13
TGACGGGGGAAAGACGGAACTCAGGGGCGTCGGCGGTTGGCTGGGTTTTCTTGTCGTGGTCCTTGGACTGCTCTCGCCGGGCCGGATGGTTGTGGAAACCGTCGTCAATCTCCAGTCAGTTGGCGATGGTTCGCAAACACTGGGCTCCAATTGGCCGGCCTATTGGGTCATCACCTGCCTGATCGCGGTGGCCGCGGTTTCCGGTTCGGTTTTCCTGGCCTATCGTCTTGTCTATGTGCAGCGCCGGTCGACGGTCGGTCTCGTCATCAAGGGACTCTGGCTCCTCGCGCTCGTCCCGCTCCTTCTCGATCTGATGATCAGCCTGCTTCTGTTTCCGCATCTGGCGGAGCTTCTCCTCGCTCCGTCGCTGATCGGCGATATCATGAAACCTGTCATTTCCGCGACGATATGGTCGCTCTATCTCGTAAAATCGCGCCGCGTCGCGAACACCTACGTCGTCGACGAAACCGAAGCGAAGCATATTTTCGGCTGAATCACCCCGTCCCGTAAAACCGCGCCAGCCGATCCAGCGCCATTCCCAGCACCAGCTTCCCCGACCGCGCGGGCCAACCCAGCGCCTTTTCCGCGCCGCCGATCCCCTCGCCCGCGCAGATCACGCGCCAGCAGATGTCAGCCAGCCCCGGTCCCGCCGCCTCCAGCGCCGCGTGAAAGCGCCGGTGCGCGTCGATCCGCGCCAGCGACGCATCCGCCGCGCGCGCGCCGCCCCGGCTTTTCGCGGGCGCCGCCGCGTCCCACTGCATCGTCACGCGCGCCGACAGCCCCGCGCGCTCATAATCGGCGCGCAGCCGCTCGCCTGCCCGCGACTGCGCGTCGGTCAGCAGCCCCCGCGACGCGAGCCACGCTATCGGGCTTTCGGCGGCATTGACCGTGACGTGCCGCATCACTTGCGGTCCCGTCTTGCCCGGATCGACGCGGTCGTCGGGGTGAAGGCGGGTTTCCAGCTGGCGTGCGATCATCTCATTCTCCTGACGGGTTGCGGTCGTTCCTCCCCGGAACGGGGAGGAATATCTCTGCGCGAATCCCTTCTGACGCCATCCTTGACATCCGGTAATTTTGTAGGAAAGAAGAAACCGATTTGGTTATCGGAGCAAGGCCATGATCAACAGCATCCGCACGGTCCGCCGCGCCAAGGGGCTGACGCTGGAAGAGGTCGCGCAGCGCTGCGTCCCGCCGACCACGGCGCAGACGATCGGCCGCCTCGAAACCGGCACGCGCACCCTGTCGCTCGGCTGGATGAACCGCATCGCCGCCGCGCTGGGCGTCGATACCGCGGAACTGGTGCGCCTGCCGCAGGATACCCGGCTCACCATCACCGCGCTGCTCGGCGCCGAGGGCGCGCAGGCGCCGACACGCGTCGAGCAGGCGCTGACGGCCCGCCCGGCGGAGGACATGATCGCCGTGCGCGTCACTTCCTCGATCGGCGATTATCGCACGGGCGACGAAATCTGGTGCCGCCGGATCGAGGACGGCAACTGGGCCGCCGCGCTGAACCGCGACCTGCTCGTCCCGCGCCCCGCCGGACGCTTCGTCTTCGCGCGGCTGCTCAACGTCGACGGCGAAAAGCTGCACTTGCTGCCGCCCGGCGTCGGCCAGCGGCAGCAGGTCGTCAGCAATCCGCCCTGGGCGGCGGTCGCGGTGCGGCTGATCCGATCGCTTTGATGCCGCCCTTGCGCATCCTGTCGATCGCCACGCTGTTTCCCGACGCGGCGCGCCCCAATTTCGGCCTGTTCGTCGAACGCAGTCTGCGCGCGCTGGCCGAACAGCCCGACATCGACCTGACGGTCGTCGCGCCCGTCGGCCTGCCGCCATGGCCGCTGTCGCTGCACGCGCGCTACAGGCTGCTGCGCGCCCTTCCCCGCCGCGAGGCATGGAACGGCCTGACGGTCCACCGTCCGCGCTTTGCGCTGCTGCCCCGATATGGCGCGCGCTTCAATCCCGCCGCCATTGCCCGCGCCGTGCTTCCGATCACCCGCGCCGTCCGGCCCGATGTGATCGACGCCCAATTCTTCTATCCCGACGGTCCCGCCGCGATGCGCGTCGCGGCCACGCTCGGCCTGCCTTTTTCCGCCAAAGCGCGCGGCGCCGACATCAGCCATTTCGGCCACGCCCCGGCGACCGCGCCGCAACTGTTGGAAGCTGCCGACGCGGCCGCCGGGCTGCTCGCGGTGTCAAAGGCGATGCGCCGCGACATGGCGGCGATCGGCATCGATGCGGGCAAGGTCCGCGTCCATTACACCGGCATCGACGGCGATCGTTTCCACCCCGGCGACCGCGCCGCCGCACGGGCGGCCTTCGCCATGGGGGACGCCCCCGCGATCCTGACCGTCGGCGCGCTGATCCCCCGCAAGGGACAGGAGCTGGTGATCGCGGCGCTGCCCGCGCTGCCCGGCGTCCATTACTGGCTGGCTGGCGCGGGCGAGGAAGAGGGGGCGTATCGCGCGCTGGCGGCCCGGCTCGGCGTCGCGGAGCGCGTCCACTGGCTCGGTCCCGTCGCCAACGCCGACTTGCCGCAGCTCTATCGCGCTGCCGATGTCGTCGCCATGCCGTCGAAAAGCGAGGGCCTGGCCAACGCCTGGGTGGAGGCGCTGGCCTGCGGCACGCCGATCGTCATCAGCGACGCGGGCGGCGCCGCCGAACTGGTGACGTCACCCGCCGCGGGCCGGATCGTGCCGCGCGAACCCGGCGCCATCGCGCAGGCCGTCCGCGCGATCCTGGCCGCCCCGCCCGCGCCCGGCGATGTCGCGGAGAGTCTGGGCGGGCGCTTCGACTGGGACCGTAACGGCCGCGAACTGGCGGAGCATCTGCGCGGCTGCGCGGCCTCGTCATTGCGAGGAGCATAGCGACGAAGCAATCTCCAGCCACCGGCCTGACAGGACGATGGCTGGAGATTGCTTCGCTTCGCTCGCAATGACGGTTCAGGGCCGAACGCTCAGCGCGCTCCAAAACGCCAGCGCAGCAAGGGTCGCGCCAGCATCAGTCCGGCCAGAAAGCCGCCCACATGCGCCCAGATCGCAACGGCGCCGAACGCGTCGCCGCCCGCGAAGCCCAGCAGCAGCTGCAGGCCGATCCACGCCGCCGCCAGCCACAGCGCACGCACCCAGTGGCTCGGCACCGGGCCGATGGCCGCCGGAGAAGAGCGACTGAAGATCAGCGCGAACATCGCCAGCACCGCCGAAATCGCGCCGCTCGCGCCGATCATCGGCAGGCTCGCCTGCGGATCGGCCAGCCACTGCGCGAAGGACCCGACATAGGCGCCGGCGACCAGCAGCGCCGCCATCACGCCGCGCCCCATCGGCGCTTCCAGCTGGCGGCCGATGAACAGCAGGACGATCATGTTGAAAATCAGGTGCAGGATGCTGCCGTGCAGAAAGGCGGAGGACAGCGGCGTCAGCAGGAACGGCACCATCGTCCCCGGCGGCACGATCAGTTCGGCGCCGAAACGCGCGGGGATGAAACCGGCGCGCAGGATCGCCTCATTCTGCCAGCCCGTGATCGACAGCAGCACGAACAGCAGGACGCAGGCCATCGCATAGCCCGTCGTCAGCGGCGCCTGCTGCGCGTTCATCGCTGCCTCCGGCCGGTCAGACGAACTCGATCTTCGTCACGAGATAGTATTTGTCGCCCGCCGGGACCGTCACTTCGATCTCGTCATCGACCTTGCGGCCGATCAGCGCGCGGCCGAGCGGCGAATTATAGCTGATCCGTCCCGCCTTGGCGTCCGCCTCGGCCTGCCCGACGATCTGGTAGCGGACGGGTTTGTCGTCCTCATCGGCGAGCGTGACGGTCGCGCCGAACACGATGCGGTCGCCCGACAGCGTCGTCGGGTCGATGATCTGCGCGCGCGACAGCCGGTCTTCCAGATCGCCGATCGAGGCCTCGACCTGCCCCTGGCGTTCCTTGGCGGCATGATATTCGGCATTTTCCGACAGGTCGCCATGCGCGCGCGCTTCCTCGATCGCATCGACGATCAGGGGCCGCTCGGCCTTGAGAGTCGCGAGCTGCGCGCTCAGCTTCTCATAGCCTTCCGCCAGCATCGGCACCTTTTCAACGCTTGCCATTATCCTGTTGTCCTTCGTCAATATTTCTCCGCCAGCGAAGTCTCGCCGGGCGGCCGTGCCGCTTGCTTCCGTCAATGTCGGGGGGTGGAGCGGTCGTTCAATAATAGTCCTGTAACGGCTTGACTTCAAGACTATGCGCACGCAGCGCCCCGATCGCATGCGTCGCCGCGTCGCTTCCCGCCGCGGTCGTGTAATAGGCAAGGTCCGCCCCCAGCGCCGACGCGCGGATCGATTGCGAATCCTGAAGGCTCTGCCAGCCTTCGGTGGTGCTGAAGATCAGCTGCACGTCGCCGTCCTTGATCCGATCGACGATATGCGGGCGGCCTTCGGCGACCTTGTTGACGCGCTCGACCGCGATGCCCTCGCCCGCCAGATAATCGGCGGTACCGCCCGTCGCGATCACCTGCCAGCCCCAGTCGACAAGACGGCGCACCGATTCGAGGATACGCGGCTTGTCGCTGTCCTTGACCGATACGAAGACGCGGCCCGTCGTCGGCAGCCGGTCGCCCGCGCCGAGCTGCGCCTTGGCGAAGGCGAGGTTGAAATTGCTGTCGATTCCCATGACTTCGCCCGTGGACTTCATCTCGGGCGACAAGACGGGATCGGTGCCGGGGAAGCGCGCGAAGGGGAAGACCGCCTCCTTCACCGCGACATGGGCGATATCGCGGTTGATCTTCGGCAGGTCGGCCAGTTTCTCGCCCGCCATCACCCGCGCCGCGATCTTGGCGATGGGCGAGCCGACCGCCTTGGCGACGAACGGCACGGTGCGGCTGGCGCGCGGATTGACCTCGATCAGATAGACCTCGCCCCCCTGCACCGCGAACTGGACGTTCATCAGCCCGCGCACGCCCAGCGCGCGCGCCAGCGCGTCGGTCTGCCGCTCGATCTCCGCGACGATGTCGGCGGGCAGGCTGTAGGGTGGGATCGAACAGGCGCTGTCGCCCGAATGGACGCCCGCCTCCTCGATATGCTGAAGCACGCCCGCGACGACCACATCGGTGCCGTCGCACAGCGCATCGACATCGACCTCGATCGCGTCGCGCAGATAGCGGTCGATCAGCACCGGCGACGTCCCCGACACCTGCACCGCCGTCTCGATATAATTTTCGAGCTGCCCCTGATCATCGACGATCTCCATCGCCCGTCCGCCCAGCACATAGGAGGGGCGCGTCAGCACCGGATAACCGATGCGCGAAGCGACCGCGATCGCCTCTTCGCGACTGCGCGCGATGCCGTTCGCGGGCTGTTTCAGCCCCAGCCGGTTGACCAGCGCCGCGAACCGCTCGCGGTCCTCGGCAAGGTCGATCGCATCGGGCGAGGTGCCGAGGATCGGGATGCCCGCTTCCTCCAGCGCCTGCGCCAGTTTCAGCGGCGTCTGGCCGCCGAACTGGACGATCACGCCGACCAGTGTGCCGTTCGACTGCTCGACATGCAGGATTTCCAGCACATCCTCGGCCGTCAGCGGCTCGAAATAGAGGCGGTCGGACGTGTCATAGTCGGTCGACACGGTTTCCGGGTTGCAGTTGACCATGATCGTCTCATAGCCCGCCTCCTCCAGCGCGAAGCAGGCGTGGCAGCAGCAATAGTCGAACTCGATCCCCTGCCCGATCCGGTTCGGCCCGCCGCCCAATATCACGACCTTCTTGGCGGAAGACGGGTTCGCCTCATTCTCCGGCTCGCCGAAAGTCGGGGCTTCATAGGTCGAATAGAGATAGGGCGTCTGCGCCTGGAATTCCGCCGCGCAGGTGTCGATCATCTTGAATACCGGCCGCACGCCCAGCCGGTGGCGCAGGTCGCGCACTTCGGCTTCGGTCACGCCGCCGGTCATCGCCCTCACCGCCTCGTGGATCAGTCCGCTGCCGTGCGCCGCCGCGCTCTTCGAACCCGGCCGCAGGTTCGCCGACTGGAGCGCCAGATAGGCGAGGCGCTTGTCGGAAAAGCCCATGGCCTTGAGCCGCCGCAGCCCCTCGGCATCGCGTGGCAGGCCGTCACGGCACACTTCCTCTTCGGCCGCGACGATCTCCGCGATCCGTTCGAGGAACCACATGTCGTAACCGGCGATGCGGTTGATCTCGGCGAGCGGCAGCCCTTCGCGGATCGCCTGCGCGACGTTGAGCAGCCGGTCGGGCGTCGCCCTGGCCAGTTCGCTCTTGAGCTGTTCGGGACTCGCGCCGACGAGGCGATCGACGAAGTTGAAGCCCGACAGCCCGGTCTCCAGCCCGCGCAGCGCCTTTTGCAGGCTCTCGTGGATCGTGCGGCCGATCGCCATCACTTCGCCGACCGACTTCATCGCGGTCGACAGCAAAGGCTCGGCGCCCTTGAATTTCTCGAAGGCGAAGCGCGGAATCTTGGTGACGACATAGTCGATGGTCGGCTCGAACGACGCCGGGGTCACGCCCGTGATGTCGTTCATGATCTCGTCGAGCGTATAGCCGACCGCCAGCTTCGCCGCGACCTTGGCGATGGGGAAGCCCGTCGCCTTCGACGCCAGCGCCGACGAGCGCGACACGCGCGGGTTCATCTCGATCACGATCAGGCGGCCGTCCTTGGGGTTGACCGCGAACTGGACGTTCGACCCGCCCGTCTCGACGCCGATCTCGCGCAGCACCGCGATGCTGGCGTTGCGCATGATCTGATATTCCTTGTCGGTCAGCGTCAGCGCGGGCGCGACGGTGATGCTGTCGCCGGTATGCACGCCCATCGGATCGACATTCTCGATCGAGCAGATGATGATGCAATTATCCTTGCGGTCGCGCACCACCTCCATCTCATATTCCTTCCAGCCGAGGAGCGATTCCTCGATCAGGACTTCGGTGGTGGGCGAGGCGATCAGGCCGCCGCGGACGATATGCTCGAACTCCTCGCGGTTATAAGCGATGCCGCCGCCCGTGCCGCCCAGCGTGAAGGACGGCCGGATGATCGCGGGCAACCCCGTGCGTTCCAGCACCGCCATCGCCTCGTCCAGCGTATGCGCGACGCCCGAACGCGCGCTTTCGAGACCGATCTTGTCCATCGCGTCGCGGAATTTCTGCCGGTCCTCGGCCTTGTCGATCGCCTCGGCATCGGCGCCGATCATCTCGACTCCGAACTTCGCGAGCGTCCCGTCTTGCGCGAGCGCCAGCGCGGTATTGAGCGCCGTCTGCCCCCCCATCGTCGGCAGCACCGCATCGGGGCGCTCCTTCTCGATGATCTTGGCGACGATCTCCGGCGTGATCGGCTCCACGTACGTGGCGTCGGCCAGATCGGGATCGGTCATGATCGTCGCCGGGTTGGAGTTGACGAGAACGATGCGATAGCCCTCCTCCTTCAGCGCCTTGATCGCCTGCGTCCCCGAATAGTCGAACTCGCACGCCTGACCGATGACGATCGGGCCGGCGCCGATGACGAGGATGGATTGGATGTCGGTTCTTTTGGGCATTGTTATTTTCTTCTTTTAGAAGGCTTTTCGCCGACAACTATCAATTGTTCGAAGTGCGGAGACCGCCCACGAACTTCTCGAACAGATAGAAACTATCCTGCGGCCCCGGACTTGCCTCGGGGTGATATTGCACGCTGAACGCCGCCTTCCCCGTGATCGCAATGCCGCAGTTCGATCCGTCGAACAGGCTCTTGTGCGTCTCGACCACGCCAGCGGGCAGGGTCGCCGCATCGACCGCGAAGCCGTGGTTCATGCTGGTGATCTCGACCACGCCGTCTTCCGCGCGCTGCACGGGATGGTTCGCTCCGCGATGGCCCTGGTGCATCTTCACCGTCCGCGCGCCCGCCGCGAGGGCGAGGAGCTGGTGGCCGAGGCAGATACCGAAAATCGGCACATCGCGCTCCAGCAGCCCCCGGATCACCGGCACCGCATAGTCGCCCGTCGCCGCCGGGTCGCCGGGACCGTTCG
This sequence comes from Alphaproteobacteria bacterium HGW-Alphaproteobacteria-13, assembly GCA_002842935.1. GTDB lineage: Bacteria > Pseudomonadota > Alphaproteobacteria > Sphingomonadales > Sphingomonadaceae > Sphingopyxis. The sequence goes on from PHEM01000003.1 coordinate 7,966, forward strand.
ACAGGAAGACGCCCGCAGGTTCCAGCGCCAGCACCTGATCCAGCGTTGCCGTCGCGGGGACGACGGTGACGCGCGCGCCGGCCTTCACGAGGTTGCGGAAGATATTGTCCTTCGCGCCATAGTCGATCGCCACGACATGGGGCCTGTCTTCTCCCCTCCCGCTTGCGGGAGGGGTCGGGGGAGGGCCTGTTTCGGTCGAGGCGGAGTAAGGCGACATGCCCTCCCCTAACCCCTCCCGCAAGCGGGAGGGGGACTGGTAGCCTTCACCCAACACCCACGTCCCCGCATCCCAGCCGCCCGTGTCCGCGCGGCTGACCTCTTTGGCCAGGTCCATGCCTTCCAGCCCCGGCCACAGGCGCGCCATCGCGAGCAACTCGTCGATGTCGAACTGGCCGTCAGGGCTGTGCGCGATGACGCCGTTGGGCGCGCCCGCGTCGCGGATACGCCGCGTCAGCGCGCGCGTGTCGATGCCCGCAAGGCCGATCAGCCCCTGCTCCGCCATCCATTCGGGCAGCGTCTGGACGCTGCGGAAATTGCTGGGCGCCGTCGGCAACTCGCGGGTGATGCAGCCGATGGCGGCGCGCGCGCTGCGCTCCATATCCTCCGGGTTCGCGCCGACATTGCCGATGTGCGGGAAAGTGAAAGTGATGATCTGCCCGGCATAGCTGGGATCGGTCAGTATCTCCTGATAGCCCGTCATCGCCGTGTTGAAGCAGATTTCGCCGACGCCCGCCCCGATCGCGCCATAACCGACGCCCCACAGGATCGTGCCGTCGGCCAGGACGAGGACGCCGGTGGCCCCGGAAGGCTGGCTCGCAGGCGCGGCGGAAGGATCGGCAGGTGCCATTTAAATTGCTCCGAACGGAAGGCTAAACGGCCGACCAAGTAGGAGCCAAAAAAGTGATTCACAAGCTATCGGATTATGAATCTTCCCGCTAAAGAGACTTCTTTCCCAAATTGCAGCGCAAAGAGGACACGCAATGATTCGCGATGACATCAAGGCTGCGCAGGTCGCCGCGATGAAGGCGGGCGACAAGGCGCGGCTCGGCACCATTCGGCTGATGCTGGCCAAGATCAAGGACCGCGACATCGAACTGCGCACGGGCACGGCGCCCGCCGACGACGATGTGCTGGTGACGGACGTGCTGCAAAAGATGGTCAAGCAGCGCCGCGAATCGATCATCCTGTACGAACAGGGCGGGCGGCAGGAACTGGCCGACCAGGAAGCCGCCGAAGTCACGGTGATCGAAGAATTCCTGCCCGCACAGCTTGGCGAAGCCGAAGCGACGGCCGCGATCGCGGCGATCGTCGCCGAACTGGGCGCGACCAGCGTCAAGGACATGGGCCGCGTGATGGCGGCCGTGAAGGAACGGCATAGCAGCCAGCTCGACATGAGCAAGGCGAGCGGGTGGGTGAAGGCGGCGCTTTCCTGAGATATGCCCACCCCTAGCCCCTCCCGCAAGCGGGAGGGGGCAATGTTATTTCTCCCCTCCCGCTTGCGGGAGGGGTCGGGGGAGGGCCTGTTGGACAAGGGCTACAAACGACCGACTGCAAGATCGCGCGAGCTAAGGCTGAATGCCACGGACGCAGAGCGAAAACTTTGGGCACAGATCAGCGCCCGAAAGATCGCCAGCGTCCGCTTCAACCGCCAATTCCCGATCGGCCCGTTCATCTGCGATTTCGTCTCGCGCAGCGCCAAGCTGGTTATCGAAGTCGATGGCGGCCAGCACGCCGTTGATGTAGCAAAGGACGAAGCGCGCACAGCCTATCTGAAAACACGGGGTTATCGAGTGATCCGGTTCTGGAACAATGACATATTGGAACGGATCGAAGGGGTCGTGAGCGAGATCGAGCGCGTGCTTGCCGACATGCCCTCCCCCGACCCCTCCCGCAAGCGGGAGGGGAGTTAGTGGCCCTCACCCCGCAATGGCTGGACGAACTGCGCGCGCGCGTCACGCTGTCGACGCTGATCGGCCGCACCGTGAAGATCATCCGCGCGGGGCGCGAGTACAAGGCCTGCTGCCCTTTCCATAACGAAAAGACCCCCAGTTTCACGATCAACGACGAAAAGGGTTTCTATCACTGCTTCGGCTGTGGGGCGCATGGCGATGCGATCCGCTGGATGACCGATCAGCGCGGGCTGTCCTTCATGGACGCCGTCAAGGAACTCGCCGCCGAGGCCGGAATGGAGGTCCCCGCCCCCGACCCGCGCGCCGCGAAAAAGGCCGAGGAGCAGGCAAGCCTGCGCGATGTCGTGCAGGCCGCCGCCGACTGGTTCGCGCAGCAGCTGGACAGCTCGAACGGCGCCCCCGCGCGCGATTATCTGGCGAAACGCGGCATTTCAGACGCGACGCGGCGCGCCTTCGGTTTCGGTCTCGCCCCCGACAGCCGCAGCGCGCTGAAAGAGGCGCTGAAGAAATTCCCGACGGCGATGCTCGTCGAATCGGGAATGCTGATTTCCGTCGACAACAAGGAACCTTACGACCGTTTCCGCGGGCGGCTGATGATCCCGATCCGCGATGCGCGCGGGCGCGTCATCGCCTTCGGCGGGCGCATCCTGGGGGACGGCGAACCCAAATATCTGAACTCGCCCGACACGCCGCTGTTCGACAAGGGCCGCACGCTGTTCAACCTCGACAAGGCCAGCCCGGCGTCGCGGCAGACGGGGCGCGTCATCGTCGTCGAAGGCTATATGGACGCGATCGCGCTCGCCGAGGCGGGCATCGCCGACGCGGTCGCGCCGCTCGGCACGGCGCTGACCGAGAATCAACTGGGGCTGCTCTGGCGCATGGTGCCCGTGCCGCTGCTCTGCTTCGACGGCGACGCGGCGGGGCAGAAGGCGGCGATGCGGGCGGCGACGCGCGCGCTGCCGCTGCTGCGCCCCGGTTTCAGCCTGTCCTTCGCGACGCTGCCCGCCGGGCAGGACCCCGACGACATCGTCCGGGCGCGCGGGGCGGATGGCTTTACCGCGATCCTCGATGAGGCGCAGCCGCTCGTCGAACGGCTGTGGGCGCACGAAGTCGCGGCCGCGCCGCTGGCGACGCCCGAGGAGCGCGCCGCGCTCAAGACGCGGCTGCTCGCCCATGCCGACGCGATCCAGGACGCGGACGTGCGCCATCATTACCGCGAGGCGTTTCGCGAGCGGCTGGACGCGCTGTTCGCCCGGGCGCGCCCGGAACGCGGGCCGCGCGTGCCCTGGGCGCCCTCGCCCCGGCGCGGCGGCGGACGCTTCCCGCCCGACACGCGCCTGCAACCGCCCGCCGAGGAAACGCGCTCGATCGGCAAGGCGGGGATTGCCGCGCCGCTCGCCGCCGCGCTGATCGGCGGACTGCTGCGCTATCCGCAAGCGATCCGGCGCCACGAGGAGGCGCTGGCGCGCCTGTCGGTGCCCGATTCCGGCGATGCGCAGTTGCTGGGGCTGATACTTGACATCGCGGCAGGCCAGGAAGGGCTTGATACCGAGGGGTTGCTTGCCATATTGGAGCCAATGAAAGTGTATAATAGGGCGGCGACGTTGCTCAGAGCCGATGGAATGCACTTCTCGTTCAATCGCAGGCTGGACAGCGACCCGAACAAGGACAGGGAGGATGCGGGCGCGCGCGAAACCGCGCTTCGCGACCTCGACGAATATATCGGCGTGCTGGTCACTCAGCCCGAGATCCGCGCCCGGCTGGCAGAGGCGACCGCGGATTTCCAGCGCACGATGGACGAGGAAGGATTCGCGCGCCAGCAAAAGCTGGCCGCCATGAATGAAGAACTGACCCGACGCCTGGCCGCGCTGTCCGACAGCAGCCAGTGAAGACCCATATTTCGCCCCGAGGCAGGAACAGAAACGAATGGCAAGCAAGACCGAAGCCGACACCGACGCTCCGCTGATCGACCTCAACGAGGCCGACGTCAAAAAGCTGATCGCGCGGGGCAAGAAGCGCGGCTATCTGACCTATGACGAGCTGAACGAGGCGCTGCCGCAGGACCAGATGTCGTCGGAGCAGATCGAGGACATCATGTCGGCGATCTCCGACATGGGCATCAACATCGTCGAAAGCGACGAGGATGTGCAGGAAGAGGCCGAGGCCGAGGGCGACGAGGATATCGACGTCGCCGCCGGTTCCGGTTCGCTGACCGCCCCCGTGATCGAGAAGAAGAAGGAAACGGTCGATCGCACCGACGACCCGGTGCGCATGTATCTGCGCGAAATGGGCGCCGTCGAGCTGCTGAGCCGCGAAGGCGAGATCGCGATCGCCAAGCGCATCGAGGCGGGCCGCGACACGATGATCCTGGGGCTGTGCGAAAGCCCGCTGACCTTCAACGCGATCATCGAATGGTCGAACGCGCTCAACAACGGCGACATGCAGCTTCGGGAGATCGTCGATCTGGAAGCCATGCTGTCGAAGGACCCCGCGCCCGAGAATCTGGAGGACGAGGCCGAAGGCGAGGATGGCGAGATCAGCGAGAAGACCGCCGGCGTCTCGTTCAAGGACGAGGATGAAGTCGAGGAAGAGCCTGACGCCGACGGCGACGAGGACGGCGAAGGCTCCGCCAAGAAGCGCGAAAGCTTCGAGGACGACGACGAGGACAATACGCTGAGCCTCGCGGCGATGGAGGAATTGCTCAAGCCCGACGCGCTCGAGAAATTCGCCGCGATCACCAAGAGCTTCAAGGCGTTCCAGAAGCTTCAGGACGCCCGGCTGGAAGCGCTGTCGGCGGGCGAGGAATATGCCGCCGCGTCCGAGAAGAAATATCACAAGCTGCGCGAGGAACTGACCGCGCAGGTCGAAAGCGTGCAGTTCCACAGCACCAAGATCGAATATCTGGTCGACCAGCTCTACAGCTATAACCGCCGCCTGACCGCGCTCGGCGGGCAGATGCTGCGCCTGGCCGAACGGCACAAGGTTCCGCGCAAATCCTTCCTCGACCATTATGTCGGCCGCGAGCTGGAAGAAAATTGGCTCGACGAAGTCGGCAAGCTCGACAAGAAATGGGCCGCCTTCGCGGAGAATGAGGCGGGCGCGGTCGATCGCATCCGCGTCGAGATCAGCGAAATCGCGCAGGCCGCGGGCATGAGCCTGATCGAGTTCCGCCGCGTCGTGAACATGGTGCAAAAGGGCGAGCGCGAGGCGCGCATCGCCAAGAAGGAAATGGTCGAGGCGAACCTGCGCCTCGTCATCTCGATCGCCAAGAAATACACCAATCGCGGCCTGCAATTCCTCGACCTGATCCAGGAAGGCAATATCGGCCTGATGAAGGCCGTCGATAAATTCGAGTACCGCCGCGGCTACAAGTTCAGCACCTATGCGACCTGGTGGATCCGGCAGGCGATCACCCGCAGCATCGCCGACCAGGCGCGCACCATCCGCATCCCCGTGCACATGATCGAGACGATCAACAAGCTGGTGCGGTGCAGCCGCCAGTTCCTCCACGAATCGGGCCGCGAGCCGACGCCGGAGGAAATGGCCGAGCGCCTCTCCATGCCGCTGGAAAAGGTCCGCAAGGTGATGAAGATTGCCAAGGAGCCGATCAGCCTCGAAACGCCGATCGGCGACGAGGAAGACAGCCACCTCGGCGATTTCATCGAGGACAAGAATGCCGTGATCCCGGTCGACGCCGCTGTGCAGTCGAACCTGAAGGAGACGGTGACACGCGTGCTGGCGTCGCTGACGCCGCGAGAGGAGCGCGTGCTGCGCATGCGCTTCGGCATCGGCATGAACACCGACCACACGCTGGAGGAAGTCGGCCAGCAGTTCAGCGTGACGCGCGAACGCATCCGCCAGATCGAGGCGAAGGCGCTGCGCAAGCTGAAGCACCCGTCGCGATCACGGAAGATGCGGAGTTTTCTGGACCAGTAGAGCGCGATCGGTATCGAATAAAACATTCGTGTGTCCCCGCCCTTCGACTGCCCGCAGGGCGGGCGCTCAGGATAAACTTCAGCCGAAGGCTGAAGGCGGGACCCATATCCCGCCGGATCACCATCGCGCCGACCGGAGATGGACTCCCGCCTTCGCGGGAGTACGCAGTCTTTTCAGTCAGAGTCCCGATCCGTAAATCTGCATCCCTCTCCGTCCGTTCGTGTCGAGCGAAGTCGAGACACCCATCGACCTTGCGCCACACCGACAGGTGTCTCGACTTCGCTCGACACGAACGGAACGATAGATCAGATTTAACGCACGATGCCCTTTCGCATTCTCGCCATGCGGCAAAAATGTCGCACCGCACAAAAAACAGCGCCCTCACCTTCAAATCTTCATATCCGCGCACCAGATAGCGGCTCGTCCATCGGCGCCCGCTTCAGCATCGGTTCAGGAGCGCGCCGCCAATTGGCAATCCGCACCACTTGATGGGAAAGAATACGGAACAAACAGCGTGGACGCCATCAAGGGCTGACGAAAAAGCACGCGAAACGAGGCTGCATGAAATTGGCACGGGCCTTGCGATGCACTGGGCATCGCTGCGGGTCCCTGCCCGCAGACTTTCGGGAAAGACATAAGATGGAACAGGACGACAATAATCTCTTCCGCCGCCGCGATACCTTCTTCGGCATCTGCGAGGCCGTGGGACAGGATTTCGGCTTCAACCCTCTCTATCTGCGGCTGGCGTTTCTCGCGCCGCTGTTCTTCCTTCCCGTCCAGACCTTCGCCGCCTATTTCGGGCTTGGCCTGATCGTGCTCGCCTCGCGCCTGCGCCACCCGGCGGGACCGCGGAGCGCCGCCGCTCAGCCCGCCCTGCCGAACGCAGCGCCCGCCGCGGCGGCCACGGAAACGGAAAAGACGGAAGAACTCGCGCTCGCGGCCTGATCGGGGCCGGGCCGGTCACTCCCTCTCCCCGCGACCGTCCCGTCCCTTATGACCATGGCGTCTCGAACGCCATGGGACTGGAACCGGCAAGTTTCCTTGCGCTTGCCGGTTCCTTTGCGTCCGGCCGAGGCGGGGTGTCCCGTTACGGGCCAGAATCCGCCAAAATCGGGGGCCGTCATAAACGCCGCGTTTACGAGCTTGGCCTATCACTGGTCGCCGCACGAGACCCCAAGCAAGGATCAACCATTGAGCCAGTCGCCTCAGCCCAGGCCAGCCGTCCAGAGCGTCGCCGAGCTGCTCGACGCGCTGGTCGCCCGTGAAGGGGCGGGCGCGCATCACCATGTCCGGTCGGGGGCGCTGTCGCACGGTCCCGACGCGATGCGCAACTTGGCCGACGCCGTGCATTTCCTCTGCCTGCTGCATGGCCGCCATCCGGGCGTGATCGACAGCGCGGCGCGCAAGGCCGCCGATGCCGACGCGCGAAGCTGGATGGACGAAGCCGCCGCCGCCTTTGCCGAGGAACGCGCCTTCCTGAGCCGCATCGCCGCCGCCGCCGGTCCCGTGCCCAGCACACAGGGGCAGGCGCAATGCGAGGCCGCCGTCGCCGCGCAGTGCAAGGCGATCGACATGCTCGCCGAATCGGACCGCCACGGCTGCGCGGTCGGCGCGGCAATCGCGCTGACGCTCGACTGGCGCACGATTCGCGTCCTGCTCGATATCAGCGCGCAGCGGCTCGACATGGAGGCGCCGCGCTGCCGCCTTCCCGACCTGCCCGGCACGGCGCGGCTCGCGCAGGCCGTCGCCGCCAGCGCGGCGGCGGAACGTGCGATGCTGTTCGGCGCGCAGCAGCTGATCGCGCAGCACAGCGGCCTGTGGGACCTGCTGTCAGCGCGCGCGGCCAGCCGGGGGCACGACTGACGTCGCCCCCGCGCAGGCGGGGGCCTCTGTCGGTTTACCCGGCGATACTGTGAAAGGCGGCCTGCGGTCCCCGCCTGCGCGGGGACGACGTGTTCACTTGCACCCTCCCCCCTCCCTCGCTATGCCCTCCCCAAATTGACGTTCACGTTAAGGGAAAGGCACCGCGCCCATGCGTTTCGAAGGAACCAGCGCCTATATTGCGACCGACGACCTGATGGTCGCGGTCAACGCCGCGACGCTGCTGCGCCGCCCGCTGCTGGTGAAGGGCGAACCCGGCACCGGCAAGACCGTGCTGGCGGAGGAAATCGCCAAGGCGTTCGACGCGCCGCTGATCACCTGGAACATCAAATCGACGACCAAGGCGCAGCAGGGCCTGTATGAATATGACGCCGTCGCCCGCCTGCGCGACGGCCAGCTCGGCGAAGAGCGCGTCCACGACATCCGCAACTATATCCGCAAGGGCAAATTGTGGGAGGCGTTCACCTCCCCGAAACTGCCCGTGCTGCTGATCGACGAGATCGACAAGGCCGACATCGAATTCCCGAACGACCTGCTTCAGGAACTCGACCGCATGGCGTTCCACGTCTATGAAACCGACGAGACGATCAGCGCCAGGGAACGCCCGATCGTCGTCATCACCTCGAACAATGAAAAGGAACTGCCCGACGCCTTCCTGCGCCGTTGTTTCTTCCACTACATCAAATTCCCCGACCGCGACACGATGGCCGCGATCGTCGAGGTCCATTTCCCCGGCATCCAGAAGACGCTGGTCAGCCGCGCGATGGACATCTTCTATGACGTGCGCGAAGTTCCGGGCCTGAAGAAAAAGCCGTCGACCAGCGAACTGATCGACTGGCTCAAGCTGCTGCTGGCCGAGGACATGCCGCTGGAAGTGCTCCAGAACCGCGACGTCGGCAAGGCGATCCCGCCGCTGCACGGCGCGCTGCTGAAGAATGAGCAGGACGTGATGCTGTTCGAAAAGCTGGCCTTCATGGCGCGGCGGCAGGGCTAACGCGGGCGGGCGGGCCATGTTCTTCGGCTTCCTCGACGAGCTGCGGGCCGCGGGCATCCCGGCCAGCCTGAAAGAGCATCTGATGCTGCTGGAGGCGCTCGACCGCGAGGTGATCGACCGCAGTCCCGAGCAATTCTATTATCTCTCGCGCGCCATCTATGTGAAGGACGAGGGCCTGCTCGACCGCTTCGACCAGGTTTTCAACAAGGTCTTCAAGGGGATATTGACCGACTATGGTCAGAACCCTGTCGAGGTTCCGGCCGATTGGCTGAAGGCGGTGGCCGAAAAATTCCTGACGCCCGAGGAGATGGAGGCGATCAAGTCGCTCGGCAGTTGGGACGAGATCATGGAGACGCTGAAAAAGCGGCTCGAAGAACAGCAAAAGCGCCACGAAGGCGGCAGCAAATGGGTCGGCACGGGCGGCACCAGCCCCTTCGGCAATTCGGGCTATAACCCCGAAGGCGTGCGGATCGGCGGCGAAAGCAAGCACAAGCGCGCGCTGAAGGTCTGGGAAAAGCGCGAGTTCGCCAATCTCGACAACACCAAGGAACTCGGCACCCGCAACATCAAGATTGCGCTGCGCCGCCTGCGCAAATTCGCGCGCGAGGGCGCGGCGGACGAGCTGGACATCCCCGGCACGATCGACGGCACGGCGCGGCAGGGCTGGCTCGACATCCGGATGCGGCCCGAGCGGCGCAACGCCGTCAAGCTGCTGCTGTTCCTCGACGTCGGCGGGTCGATGGACCCGTTCATCAAGCTGTGCGAGGAATTGTTCAGCGCCGCGACCAGCGAATTCAAGAATCTCGAATTCTTCTATTTCCACAACTGCCCCTATGAGGGGGTATGGAAGGACAACAAGCGCCGCTGGTCCGAACGCACGCCGATGTGGGACATCCTTCACAAATATGGCCATGATTACAAAGTCGTGTTCGTCGGCGACGCGTCGATGAGCGCCTATGAAATCTCCCATCCGGGCGGCAGCGTCGAACATTTCAACGAGGAATCGGGCGCGGTGTGGATGCAGCGCCTGACGCATGTCTACCCCGCCGCCGTATGGCTGAACCCGGTGCCGGAGGCGCATTGGGGCTACACCCAGTCGGTGAAGCTGATCAAGCAGTTGATGAACGACCGCATGTACCCGCTGACGCTCTCCGGGCTGGATGACGCGATGCGGGAATTGACGCGCAAGCATTGAGGGGTAGGACGACGAGAAAGCAGGTGTGCGAGATGAACGCCACTTCTCTTCCGTTCGTGCTGAGCTTGTCGAAGCACTGTTCTTCTTCTTGCGGCGTCGAAAGAAAGAACGGCCCTTCGACAAGCTCAGGGCAAACGGTTCATATTCCCTCAATATAGCAACAGACCCGCAACCTCATCCCGCCACGCCGCCTCGTCGGGCAGCGCCACCGCGTCGAGATCGCCCGGCGCGGCGCCCGCATCGTCGACCCACTCGCGCAGGATCGGCGAGCCATTGATCACGTCGATCGCCAGCACGTCGTCGGTATATTCATATTGGAAATCCGTGCCGCGCCAGATCGGGTAATCGGGATAGAGCGACCGGATCGCCTTGAACCCCAGCGCCTGCACGCGCCACGGGCGGAAGGCCGCATGGGCGTACCATGGTCTCTCGGCATGGATATGCACGCCGCTGCATAGCTGCCCCGCATGCTTGTGGAAGGTCGGCTGGAACCAGATGTCGCGCAGTCGGCACCCCGCCAGCCATTCGGGTGCGAGGCGGTGCATTTCCGCGATCACCGCGCGCGCGTCGATATCGGGCGCGCCGAAGATTTCGAGCGGGCGCGTCGTTCCGCGCCCCTCGCTCAGCGTCGCGCCCTCGACCATCACCGTGCCCGCATAGGCGCGCGCCATGTTGAGGTTCGGCGCATTGGGGCTGGGGTTGATCCATACCCGCTCCGGCGGCCAGCCGAAGCCCGCGCCCTCGGGCCGCCAGCCCTCCATCGCGATCACGCGATAATCGACGTCGAGACCGAAATGGCGGATGAACCAATGCCCCATCTCGCCCAGCGTCAACCCGTGGCGCATCGCCATCGGTCCCGCGCCGACGAAGCTTTCCCACCCGGCGCGCAGCAGCGTCCCTTCGACGGGACGCCCCGCCGGGTTGGGCCGGTCGAGCACCCATACCGCCTTTTCCTGCGCCGCCGCCGCTTCGAGGATATAGAGCAGAGTCGTGACATAGGTGTAGATGCGGCAACCCAGATCCTGCAAATCGACCAGCATCACGTCGAACGTCTGCATCGACGCAGCGGTCGGCCGCCGCACCTCGCCATAGAGGCTGAAGCAGGGCACACCGTGGACGGGATCGGTGAAGTCGGGCGACTCCATCATATTGTCCTGCAAATCGCCGCGCACGCCATGCTGCGGCCCGAATACCGCCGTGACGTCGATGCCCGCCGCGACCAGCGCGTCGAGACTGTGGGTCAAGTCCGCCGTCAGCGACGCGGGATGCGCGAGCAACGCGACACGCTGCCCCTCCAGCGATTTGCGCAGGTCGGGTTCGGCGAGCAGGCGGTCGATGCCAAATTGGACAGTCATGTAGGCGGCGGTGCCTCAAGCGACAGCGCAAAGCAATCGGGATGATGGAAATCGGGCGGTCCGGGCGGGTGGCGGAGCGCCCAGTAGCTTTTGGTGCCGTCCACCTCTTCGATAATGGCGGAGAGGTCAGCAAGCAGCGGCCCGTCCCGCCAATCGACGGGCAAGGCGACTTCGACTTCCAGCGCCAGATGGGTATCGCTGGCGTCGAGCAGGATTTGCGGCGTAGCTGGCAAGGCAAGCCCCTCGCGACCGGCGCGATAGGCCGAAAAGCGGTACGCTGCCCATTGGCTGGAGGGTGAGAAATTCAGTTCGAGATAGGCTTCGTCGTCCGGACGGCGCAGGAAGAGTTCGCAGCAAAGATGCTGCCATAGATCGTCGACCCGTTCAGATGCGGCAGGATCGGGGATGGCGAGATGATCGAGCGGCGCGTCGATATGATAGCGCAGCCATAAGGCGCCATGGGACAAGTGTTCGATAAATACTTCTATTCCATCGACCGCATGTGCGGATGCGTCGCCGTGGCAAGACAAGGACAGCCCTTCGACAAGCTCAGGGCGAACGGTGTTTGGATGGTCCAACATTGCGTTCCTCTACTCCGTTTGTCCTGAGCTTGTCGAAGGACCGTTCTTTCCTTTGGCCAAGCTCGAAATCCGGTCCCAATCGCTTCGGATCAACGCCATTTTCTTCGCGCGGCTCCAGCCCTTTATCCGGCGTTCGGTTTCCAAGGCTTCGATCCGTGTGGGAAAATCCTGACTCCAGACCAAAGTGACGGGTTGCCTGTCGGCAGTGAAACCCGGAAAGGCGCCAGCCTCATGTTGAGCGACCCGATGCGGCAGATTGTCGGTATGGCCGACGTAATAAACCCCGCCCCGGCAGTGCAGCATATAGACCCAGAAACCCATTCCGCCGGTGTAGAAGGAAGGACGGTCCTTCGACAAGCTCAGGACGAACGGAGTTGGGTTTGCGGTTTTCGCATGCTAAGCGCCCGCCCATCATGACCCATTACAAATCCGACCTGCTGCGCCTGCTCGACGAGCGAGGCTATATCCACCAGATGACCGACGCGGAAGGGCTGGACGCGCTTGCCGCGAAGCAGGTCGTGCCGGGCTATATCGGCTTCGACGCGACCGCGCCCAGCCTGCATGTCGGCAGCTTGGTCCAGATCATGATGCTGCGGCGGCTGCAACAGACGGGGCACAAGCCCGTGGTGCTGATGGGCGGCGGGACGACGCGGATCGGCGATCCCACCGGGCGCGACGAAAGCCGCAAGATGCTGTCGGACGAGACGATCGCCGCGAACATCGCCTCGATCTTCAGCATCTTCAGCCAGTATCTGACTTTCGGCGACGGGCCGACCGACGCGGTGATGGTCAACAATGCCGACTGGCTGGGCAAGCTCGGCTATATCGACCTGCTGCAAGAGGTCGGCACGCATTTCACGATCAACCGCATGCTGACCTTCGATTCGGTCAAGCTGCGGCTGGAACGCGAGCAGCCGATGACCTTCCTCGAATTCAACTACATGATCCTGCAAGGCTATGACTTCCGCTATCTGTCGAAGGAAATGGGCGTGCGGCTCCAGATGGGCGGGTCGGACCAGTGGGGCAATATCGTCAACGGTATGGAACTGGGCCGCCGCATGGACGGCGCGGAGCTGTTCGGGCTGACGACTCCGCTGCTGACCACCGCCGCGGGCGCGAAAATGGGCAAGACGGCGGCAGGCGCCGTGTGGCTCAATTCGGGACAGTTGCCGCATCACGATTATTGGCAATATTGGCGCAACTGCGACGACCGCGACGTCGGTCGCTTCCTGCGGCTGTTCACGGACTTGCCGCTGGACGAGATCGCGCGGCTCGAGGCGCTGCAGGGCGCGGACATCAACGAGGCGAAGAAAATCCTCGCCAACGAGGCGACGGCGATGTGCCGGGGCGCCGACGCCGCCCGCAGCGCCGCCGAGACCGCCGCGCAAACCTTTGAAAAAGGGCAGATTGGTGGCGATCTGCCGCAAGTCGCCTCCCCTGCCGAAGGGCTGCGCATTCTCGACGCGCTGCGCGAGTTGGGCTTTGCCGCCTCGAACAAGGAGGCCCGCCGCAAGCTGGAGGAAGGCGCGGTGAAGATCGACGGCGAAGTGATCCGCGATCCGCATCACCTGATCCGCCCCACCGGCGCCCCCGTTCCACTGAGCCTGGGGGCGAAGAAACATGGCCTCGTGACGCCCTGACAGGCGCCGCGGCATTTACACTTTCTTCAGCAAGCGGTGGAATCGTGCCGGGAAACCACGAAGGTCCGGTACATATGCGTAAGATCGACACGAACAAGGCCCATTATCTTGGTCTCGACCAGCGGATCGCACCGCGCAGCGACATTTATTGCCGCCTGCCGTTCGTGCTGCCCGATGGGCGGCAGGAAATATGCACGTGCATCAACATCAGCGCCGATGGCCTGCTGATGCGCTTCGACGGCGGGCTGGAGCCGGGCGACCTCGTCATCTTCCGCCTGCCGGTGATCGGCCGCAGAGAGGCGAAAGTGATCTGGTCGCTGGGCGGCAAGACCGGCGTGCAGTTCGAAACCACGATCGGCGCCGAGGATTATCTGCCGACGCTGCGCGCGATGGGCGTCCGCACGCATCCCAATTAGAGCGGCGTGCGTTAAATCTGTACCACCCTTTGTTCCGTTCGTGCTGAGCTTGTCGAAGCACCGTCCTTCTTCTTACGGCGCAAAAAGAAAGAACGACCCTTCGACAAGCTCAGGGCGAACGGCGTTAGCGTGATTCCGATTTACGGCACGCCAATTAGGGCGGCGAGCCTTCTATGTGAGTCTTGATTCCGTTCGCCGCGCGCCTCACCCGCTCCGCAGCAACGGCACCGCCGCATCGCGCTCGAACAGATAGAGGCACAGGCGCACCGCCTCGCCGCGCGCACCTTCCATGCCGCCGTCGCGCTCGACGAACAGCCGCGCGTCGTCGTGCGCGACGGGCAGCAGGCGCACGAGTTGCTCCGGCGTCGCGAGACCATAATCGGCGTCGCCCGACTGCTTCAGCCCCAGCAGTTCGCCGCCGCCGCGCAGTTCCAGATCCTTTTCGGCGATCAGGAAGCCGTCATTGGTCTCGCGCATCAGCGCCAGCCGCTCGCGCGCGGTTTCGGAGAGATTCTGGGATCGCAGCAGCAGGCAAACCGATTTCGCCGTCCCGCGCCCGACGCGCCCGCGAAGCTGGTGAAGCTGGGCAAGGCCAAAGCGGTCGGCATGCTCGACGATCATCAGGCTGGCGGCGGGGACGTTGACGCCGACCTCGATCACCGTGGTCGCGACGAGGACGCCGATCTCGCCTGCCTCGAACCGCGCCATCACCGCATCCTTGTCGGGTCCCTTCATCCGCCCGTGGACCAGCCCCACCGCGTCGGCGCCGAAGCGCTCGCGCAGCAGCGCCGCGCGATCCTCGGCGGCGGCGAGTTCGCTCACCTCGCTCTCGGCGACCAGCGGACAGACCCAGTAAGCCTGCGCCCCGCCCGCAAGATGGCGCCCCAGCCCGTCCACCACTTCGCCCAGCCGATCGACCGAGACGACGCGCGTATCGACCGGGGTGCGCCCCGGCGGCATCTCGTCGAGCCGTGACACGTCCATCTCGCCATGATTGGCGAGCAGCAGGGTGCGCGGGATCGGCGTCGCGGTCATCACCAGCAGATGCGGCGGCCGCGCGCCCTTGTCGGTCAGCATCAGCCGCTGCGCGACGCCGAAACGATGCTGCTCGTCCACCACGACCAG
Source organism: Alphaproteobacteria bacterium HGW-Alphaproteobacteria-13 (assembly GCA_002842935.1). Classification (GTDB taxonomy): domain Bacteria; phylum Pseudomonadota; class Alphaproteobacteria; order Sphingomonadales; family Sphingomonadaceae; genus Sphingopyxis. The sequence goes on from PHEM01000003.1 coordinate 22,999, forward strand.
CGACAGATCCTTGTAGGCGACCGCCTGCTGAAAGATGGCGTGCGTACCGACGAGGATGTCGATGCTGCCGTCCGCCAGCCCCATCAGCGTCGATTCGCGCGCGCGGCCCTTGTCGCGCCCCGTCAGGATCGCGAGATTGACGGGCAGGCCGCCCAGCATCGCTTGCAGCGTCGCATAATGCTGGCGCGCCAGAATCTCGGTCGGGGCGAGCAGCGCCGCCTGCGTCCCCGCCTCCACCGCCGCCAGCATCGCGCGCAGCGCCACCAGCGTCTTGCCCGATCCGACATCGCCTTGCAGCATGCGCAGCATCGGCACGTCCTCTGCCATATCGCCCGCAATCTCGCGCCCGACGCGCTCCTGCGCGCCCGTCAGGCCGAAGGGCAGTCGCAGCGCGTCCGTGAGCCGCCCGTCGCCGCGGATCGCCCGGCCCCGCCGCGTGCGCAGCCCCTGCCGGATCAGCATCAGCGCGACCTGGCTCGCGAAAATCTCGTCATAGGCGAGCCGGTCGCGCGCCGCCTCGTCGCGCGGAGTCGCATGGGCGCGCTCCAGCCCCTCGCGCCATGCGGGCCACCCCCGGCTGGCGAGCAGCGGCGCATCGATCCACTCGGCAAGCGCGGGCCGCCGGTCGAGCGCGATGGCGGCGAGTTGCGACAGCCGCGCGTTGGTCAGCCCCTCGGTCAGCGGATAGACCGGCTCGTGCACCGCGATCGCGCTGTCGTCGCCGATCTCCGTCACATGGTCGGGATGGACGATCTGGCGCATGTCGCCGTAAAGGTCGAGCCGCCCCGACACGCGGCGCGTCTCGCCCAACGGAAACAGCTTGCGCGCGAGGCCCGACGTGCGGCCGAAATAGACGAGCCGCACATGATCGCCCGCGCTGTCGACCGCCTCGACGCCAAAGGGCGCGCGCGGGGAGCGGCCGGAACGATAATCCTGCGCGGTGACATCGACGATGATCGTCTGCCCCGGCTGCGCCTGGTCGAGCCGGTCCACGGGCACGCGCGAGATCAGGCCCGTGGGCAGATGGAACAGCACATCGACCACACGCTCCAGCCCCAGCCGGGCCAGCGGCTTGGCAAGCTGCGGCCCGACTCCCTTGAGTTCGGTCAGCGCGGCAAAGAGCGGGTTGAGGATTTCGGGTCGCATGGCTAGGGCGGGTGTAGCCTCGAACCCTTCGCTTTGCCCAGCCCTTCCCGTCTCCGCTGGGCAAATGCGGAAACCGACACCTATCCCTCGTCACCCTGAACTTGTTTCAGGGTCCATGGTCTGCCCTTGCCTTTGACGCGGCGTCAAACGACAGCAAAGACCATGGATGCCGAAACAAGTTCGGCATGACGAGACATCAACGAGAAGATCAAAAGGCCCACCATGCAAGACCGCCTGAAACGCCTGAAATTCCGCGCCTGGCATCGCGGCACGCGCGAGGCCGACTATATGATCGGCGGCTTCTTCGACCGCTATTCGGCCGAATGGGGCGAGGAAGAGATCGCCTGGTACGAAGCCGTGTGCGAAGAGGATGACGTCGATATCATGGCCTGGGCGCTGGGGACGGGTCATCCGCCCGCGCATCTCGACAAGCCCGACCTGATCGCCGCGATGCGCCGGCTGGACTATATCCCGCTGCCATGACGCAAAGCGCCGCCGATATTTTCGCCGCCATCGGGCAGGCATCGGCGCCCTTGACGCTGGCGCGCGCGGCGGACGGGTTCCTGCCGCTGCTGCTCGCCGACCTGGCGCGGGCGAGCGACAAGCGCCTGCTTTACGTGGCGACCGACGATGCCGCGATGCAGGCCATTGCCGACGCCGCGCCCTTTTTCGCGCCCGACCTTATCGTCCACCGCTTCCCGGCGTGGGATTGCCTGCCTTACGACCGCGCGGGACCGTCGATGCGCGTCAGCGCCGACCGGCTCGCGACGCTGTCGGCCTTGCAGGCTCCACCGAAGCGCGGCGAGCTGATCCTGACCACCGTCGCCGCCGTCACGCAGCGCACGTTGACGCCGTTCCGCATCCGCCAGCTTGCGACGACGCTGGCGGCGGGGCAGCGGATCGACCGCGACGCGCTGGCCGAACTGCTCGTCGCGGGCGGCTTCAACCGAGTCGATACCGTCGCCGACCAAGGCGAATTCGCGGTGCGCGGCGGCATCGTCGACCTGTTCCCGGCGGGCGAGGAGGCGGGGCTACGCGTCGATTTCTTCGGCGACGAGATCGAGAGCATCCGCCGCTTCGACCCCGCCGACCAGCGCAGCCTGGGTCCCGCCAAGGCGCTGAGCCTGCTGCCCGCCGCCGAGACCTTGCTCGACGAGGCGACGATCAAGCGCTTCCGTTCCGCCTACCGCGAATTGTTCGGCGCGGCGGCGACGGGCGACCCGCTCTATCAGGCCGTCAGCGAAGGGCGGCGGCAGGCGGGGATGGACCATTGGCTGCCGCTGTTCGAGGAGCGGCTGGCGACCCTGTTCGACCATATCGACCCCGCGACCCCCGTGCTGCGCGGCCACCGCACCGACGCGACGGCCGAGACGCGGTTCGAGGCGATCCGCGACTATCACGCCAACCGCGTCGCGGCCGAGCGAGAACAGGCGGGCAGCTATCGCCCGCTGGCGCCCGAGGCGCTGTATCTGACCGAGGACGAATGGCGCGATGCGGAGGCCGCGCGGCCCGTGCATGTCGTGACGCCGTTCGACGTGCCGCCGTCGGCGTCGGTGATCGACCTCGAAACCCATGCCGCGCGCGATTTCACGCCGGAGCGGACGGCAGAACTCAACGTCTATGACAAGGTCGCCGATCATCTGGCGGACGAGCGCCGCAAGGGGCGGCGGACGATCATCGCCAGCTATTCCGGCGGCGCGCGCGAGCGGCTGGCGGGGTTGCTGAAAGAGCATGGGGTCGCTGGGCTTTCCTATGCGGAGACGTGGCAGGAAGCATTGGGCCTGTCTTCTCCCCTCCCGCTTGCGGGAGGGGCCGGGGGAGGGCCTGTTGCCAAGCCCACCCTCGAAACAAGCCCTCCCCTAACCCCTCCCGCAAGCGGGAGGGGGACTGTCACCCTCATCACCCTCCCCCTCGACCATGGCTTCGCGTCCGACGCGATCAGCCTGCTGACCGAGCAGGACATTCTCGGCGAACGCCTCGTCCGCCGCC
>PHEM01000264.1 GCA_002842935.1 Alphaproteobacteria bacterium HGW-Alphaproteobacteria-13
CCGACGCGGCGCCACGTCGCGGCCGACCGCATCGGCAAGCCGCGCAAGACGCCGCCGCCGCCGCTACCCGGCCTGCTCAATGGCAGCGACCGAGCCCTCGAATAGCATCGCCTGCTGACGCCCTGCGCAAGGGCGGTCTCCCGCGCGCCTGCGCGGGGATATTTTTCCTGTTCTTGCGGCCCGCGCCGCGCCTGTCATTTCAAATTCAAGGAATCCGCCATGTTTGCTGGCCTCGCCAAGAGCCTGTTCGGTTCGTCGAACGACCGCTATGTCGCCTCGATCCGCAAGATCGTCGACAAGATCAACGCTTTCGAGCCTGCGCTGGAGGCGATGGACGAAGAGGAGCTGAAGGCGCAGACCCCGAAATTCCGCAGCCGTCTGGAAGCGGGCGAGACGCTGGACCAGATCCTGCCCGAAGCCTTTGCGACGGTGCGCGAGGCGGCGAAGCGCACGCTGGGGATGCGGCATTTCGACGTGCAGATGATCGGCGGCATCGTCCTCCATCGCGGCGAGATCGCCGAAATGGCGACGGGCGAGGGCAAGACGCTGATGGCGACGCTGCCCTGCTATCTGAACGCGCTGGAAGGGAAGGGCGTCCATGTCGTCACCGTCAACGACTATCTCGCCCGCCGCGACGCCGAATGGATGAGCGGCGTCTATGGCTATCTGGGTCTGACGACGGGGATCATCATCCCCAACCTCAACGAGACGCAGCGCCGCGACGCCTATAATTGCGACATCACCTATGCGACGAACAACGAACTGGGGTTCGATTATCTGCGCGACAATATGAAGTTCGACCGGACGCAGATGGTCCACCGTCCCTTCAACTTCGGCATCGTCGACGAAGTGGACTCGATCCTGATCGACGAGGCGCGCACGCCGCTGATCATCTCCGGCCCGACCGACGACAAGTCCGAACTCTATATCCGCGTCAACGAAGTCGTCCACCAACTCGGCGAAGAGGATTATGAGAAGGACGAAAAGAGCAAGTCGATCAACCTGACCGAGGACGGCACCGAGCATGTCGAGCGCCTGCTGGAGGCGGCGGGGCTGCTTCAGGGCAGCAATCTTTACGATATCGAGAACACGCAGGTCGTCCACCACGTCAACCAGGCGCTGAAGGCGATCATGATGTTCCGGCGCGACACCGACTATATCGTCAAGGACGGCAAGGTCGTCATCATCGACGAATTCACGGGTCGCATGATGGATGGCCGCCGCTGGTCCGACGGCCTGCACCAGGCGGTCGAGGCCAAGGAAGGCGTCCAGATCGAGCCGGAGAACCAGACGCTCGCCTCGATCACTTTCCAGAATTATTTCCGCATGTATCCCAAGCTTAGCGGCATGACGGGCACGGCGGCGACCGAGGCGGCCGAATTCTTCGAAATCTACAAGATGAACTGCGTCACCATCCCGACCAACCGCCCGATCGCACGCATCGATGATGAGGATGAATTCTACAAGAATATCACCGACAAGTTCGGCGCCATCGCCAAGACGATCCGTGAGGCGCAGGAGCGCGGCCAGCCGGTGCTGGTCGGCACCGTGTCGATCGAGAAGTCGGAGCTTTTGTCTTCCTTTCTCGAAAAGGAACAGGTCGCGCACAGCGTCCTCAACGCGCGCTTCCACGAAAGCGAGGCGCATATCGTCGCGCAGGCGGGGCGCAGCGGCGCCGTCACCATCGCCACCAACATGGCCGGGCGCGGCACCGACATCAAGCTGGGCGGCAGCGAGGAATTCCGCATCGAGGACGAACTGAAGGACCTGCCCGAAGGTCCCGAGCGCGATGCCGCCGCCGCGCGCATCCACGAAGAAGTCGCGGCCGAGCGCGAGGCGGTGAAGGCCGCGGGCGGCCTGTTCGTGCTGGCGACGGAACGCCACGAAAGCCGCCGCATCGACAATCAGCTTCGCGGCCGTTCGGGGCGTCAGGGCGATCCCGGCCTGTCGAAATTCTATCTCTGCCTCGACGACGACCTGCTGCGCATCTTCGGTCCCGACACGCTGTTCGCCAAGATGATGAACAAGAATCTGGAGGATGGCGAGGCGATCGGGTCGAAATGGTTGTCGAAGGCGATCGAGACCGCGCAGAAGAAGGTCGAGGCGCGCAACTACGACATCCGCAAGCAGGTCGTCGAATATGACAACGTCATGAACGACCAGCGCAAGGTCATCTATGAACAGCGCGGCGAGATCATCGACAGCGAGACGGTCGACGAAGTGATGGCCGCGATGCGCGCGGAGACGGTCAACGCCATCGTCGCCGACGCCTGCCCGCCGGGCAGCTATCCCGAGCAATGGAATGTGGAGGCGATGAAGGCGCGTATCGCCGACATCCTCAACCTCGACCCGCCGATCGACGACTGGATGCAGGAAGATGCGGTCGATCCCGAAATCTTCGAGGAGCGCATCCAGCAGATGGCCGACGCCACGGCGGCCGAAAAGGCGGGGCAGGTCGATGAGGCGACATGGAAGAGCGTCGAGAAATCGATCCTGCTCCAGACGCTCGATCATCATTGGAAGGATCATCTCGCGACGCTCGACGCGCTGCGCCAGGCGATCTTCCTGCGCGCCTATGCGCAGAAGCAGCCGATCAACGAATATAAGCAGGAGGCCTTCGCGCTGTTCGAGCGCATGTTGTCGACCATCCGCGAGGATGTGACGCGCACCGTCGCCCGCATCGACTTCCAGTATCAGGAACCGGAGCCGATGCCGCTTCCCGAACTGCCCGACTTCCTGACGACGCACATCGACCCCTTCACGGGCGAGGACAACAGCGACGACGTCGACGCGGGCGAACTGGGCGTGATCGCCAACACGCTGCCGCCGATGCAGGCGCCGCGTCCCGACATGCCGGAAGGCGAGAACCCCTATGCGGCGCTGGAGATCAGCCGCAACGCGCCGTGCCCCTGCGGGTCGGGCCGCAAATACAAGCATTGCCACGGAGTGCTGTAGGAGCATGGCCGTCGCCCCCGCGCAGGCGGGGGGGCGCTGGCGGCCTTGTCCTTCGCCGCTGCGTAAACCTCCGGCGGTCCCCGCCTGCGCGGGGACGACGGTTTTCCCCGCTTGTCAAACCCCGAACCCGCGATTAGCATCCCCTTCAGAAGCTTGGAGGCCGCGTAGCCGACGGGCCGCGCAGCAGCAGGAATATCAGGGTCGCGCCTTGCGCGCGGCCGGTCGATGGCGTGTTGCGTGGAAAGGGCGGGGGCATTTCCTTCTTCGACGAGATGAGCGGGCAGGACGGAGAGATCCGGTCGCCCTATCGCGATTATCATCACTGGTTCGGGCAAGAGGAAGCGGCCCGCATCCAGCGCAAGGCGCGGCAGGCGGAGGCCTTTTTCCGCACCACCGGCATCACTTTCAACGTCTATGGGGAGGCCGACGCCGACGAGCGGCTGATCCCCTTCGACGTCGTGCCGCGCATCATCTCCGCCAGCGAATGGCGGCGGCTGTCGCGCGGGATCGAACAGCGCGTGCGGGCGCTCAACGCCTTTCTGCACGACATCTATCACCGGCAGGAGATTTTGCGCGCGGGGCGCGTGCCCGCCGAACTGATCGCGCGCAACGAAGCCTTTCTGCCGATGATGATGGGCATGGACCCGCCGGGCGGGGTCTATACCCATATCAGCGGCATCGACATCGTCCGCACCGGCGCCGACCAATTCTATGTGCTGGAGGATAATGCGCGGACGCCGTCGGGCGTGTCCTATATGCTCGAAAACCGCGAAACGATGCTCCAGATGTTCCCGGAACTGTTCGCGAAAATCCCCGTGCGCGAAGTCGGCGACTATCCGTTCAACCTGCTCAAGTCGCTGTCCGCCTGCGCGCCGCCGATGTGCGAGGGGACGCCGACCGTGGCCGTGCTGACGCCCGGTATCCACAACAGCGCCTATTTCGAGCATAGCTTCCTCGCCGACCAGATGGGCGCGGCGCTGGTCGAAGGGCACGACCTGCGCGTCGTCGGCGGGCGCGTGCAGATGCGGACGACGCAGGGCTATCGGCCGATCGACATCCTCTATCGCCGCGTCGACGACGATTTCCTCGACCCGCTCAATTTCCGGCCCGATTCGGTGCTGGGCGTGCCGGGCCTTTGGGACGTCTATCGCGCGGGCGGGATCACCATCGCCAACGCGCCCGGAACCGGCATCGCCGACGACAAGGCGCTTTACAGCTATATGCCCGACATCATCGAATTCTATACGGGCGAAAAGGCGCTGCTCGCCAATGTGCCGACGTGGCGCTGTTCGGAACCCGACCATTTGCGCGAAGTGCTGGAACGGCTGCCCGAACTGGTGGTCAAGGAAGTGCACGGATCGGGCGGATACGGCATGCTGGTCGGCCCGGCCGCGAGCCGCAAGGAGATCGCCGCCTTCCGCGCGAAGCTGGAGACCAATCCGGGGAATTATATCGCGCAGCCGACGCTGTCGCTATCCACCGTGCCGATCTTCACCAGGGCGGGACTGGCGCCGCGGCACGTCGATTTGCGGCCCTTCGTGCTGATGTCGCCGCAGGGCATCACCATCACGCCGGGCGGCCTGACGCGCGTCGCGATGACCAAGGGTTCGTTGGTGGTGAACAGCAGCCAGGGCGGGGGGACCAAGGACACATGGGTGCTGGAGGATTGATGGGGATGGGAGCAAGATTGCCAGCATACGCCAGTCCCCTCCCGCAAGCGGGAGGGGCAGCGAGAGTTGCGAGCTTGCTCGCTACTCGCAGCGGGGTGGGCATTGACGCCACGGTCCCGGCCCACCCCGCTGCGACTAGGCAGCAAGCTG
>PHEM01000265.1 GCA_002842935.1 Alphaproteobacteria bacterium HGW-Alphaproteobacteria-13
CGGCGCCTGGCGGCGCTTGTACTCGGCGATCGACAGCAGTCGCTCGATCCGCGCCACCGTGTCACGGTCGAAGCCGTGGCGCGCCACCACATCGTCGACGCTCGCTTCCTCTTCGACCAGCATATGCAGCATGCGGTCGAGATCCGCATAGGGCGGCAGGCTGTCCTCGTCCTTCTGGTCGGGGCGCAGTTCGGCGCTGGGCGGCTTGTTGATCACCGTCGCGGGCATCACCGGCGTCACGGGGTTGCGCGACAGGCGCGGGACGTTGGCGTTGCGCCACGCCGCCAGCGCGAACACCGTGGTCTTGTAGGCGTCCTTCAGCGGGTTATAGCCGCCCGCCATGTCGCCATAGATGGTGGCATAGCCGACGCTCATCTCGCTCTTGTTGCCCGTAGTCAGCAGCATCGGCCCGAATTTGTTGCTGAGCGCCATCAGCGTCACGCCCCGGAGGCGCGACTGGATATTCTCCTCGGTGCTGTCGGCGGCACGGCCCGCGAAGCTCGCCTCCAGCATCGCCTCGAACGCATCGACTGCCGGAACGATCGGAATGGTGTCGAGGCGACAGCCGATCATCGCCGCGCAGCCCGCCGCGTCGTCCAGGCTTTCGGCGCTGGTAAAGCGGCTCGGCAGCATCACGCACCAGAGCTTGTCCGGCCCCAGCGCATCGGCGGCGATCGCGGCGCAGATCGCCGAATCGATCCCGCCCGACAGGCCCAGCACGACGCCGGGAAAGCGGTTGCGCTCCACATAGTCGCGCAGCGCCAGCACCATCGCATTATAGATGTCCGCCGGATGCACGTCCCAGTCGGCGAGCGCGCCCGCCTCGCACGTCCAGCCATCCACGTCTTTCGTCCAATGCGTGACGCGGTCCTCCGCCTCCCAGTCGGTCAGCCGGTGCGCGGCCCGCCCGTCGCCGTTCAGCACGAAGGAGCAGCCGTCGAACACCAGCTCGTCCTGCCCGCCGATGCGATTGAGGAAGATCAGCGGCAGGCCGGTTTCGGCGACGCGCGCGCCGAACACCTGCGCCAGCCGCCGCTCGTCCTTGTCGATCTCATAGGGGCTGCCGTTGACCGAGATCAGCATCTCCGCCCCCTGCGCCGCCAGATGGCCGCACACGTGCGGAAACCACCCGTCCTCGCAGATCGGCAGGCCCAGCTTCAGCCCACGCCATTCGACGATGCGGGGAAGCGGGCCGGGCGCGAAGACGCGCTTTTCGTCGAAGGTGCCGTAATTGGGCAGTTCATGCTTGCGCCGCGTCGCGACGACCTCCCCGCCGTCGAGCAGCGCAACGATATTATAGAGCCGCCCCTCGGCATCGCGCTCGACCGATCCGACCAGCATCGCCGGGCCGCCGTCGCCCGTCTCCGCCGCCAGCTGTGCCAGCAGCGCGGCGGCGCGGTCGGCCAGCGCGGGCTTCAGCACCAGATCCTCGGGCGGATAGCCGATCAGTTGCAGTTCGGGAAAAAGGATCAGGTCGGCGCCCGCGTGCCGCGCCCGCGCCGCGCGCATCGCGGCGGCATTGGCGGCAAGGTCGCCGACGACCTGCGTCATCTGGGCGAGGACGATGCTAAGCTGCTGGGTCATGCCAGCGGTTTAGGCGGAACCGGGCCGATTTCAATGGGCGACGGACGGCGTTCGCAGAGAGGGCCGGGATTTTTTAGGTTCACGCGAAGCCGCGAAGCCACGAAGATATGGCGCTTGCCGCGAAGCGGCTTATCTCCCGCAACGTCGCGACGAACGCAACGGCATGAATTTTGAGGGGGCCTATCGGCCCAAGCCACCTTCTTCGCGCCTTCGCGGCTTCGCGTGAACCCAAAAAACACCGACACCGAAGGTCAGCTTTACCCCCTTCCCCAAAGCGCCCCCGCTGGCTAAGGGGTCGCGCAATCCTCCTTCCGCCGCGAAAGGGCCTCGCACCCCATGAAACTCATCTCCGGCAACAGCAACCTGCCGCTGGCCCGCGCGATCGCGGATTATCTGGAGCTGCCGCTGACCGACACCAGCGTGCGCCGCTTCGCCGACGAGGAGGTCTTCGTCGAAATCCACGAAAATGTACGCGGACAGGATGTGTTCGTCGTCCAGCCGACCAATTTCCCGGCGAACGACAATCTGATGGAGCTGCTGATCCTGACCGACGCGCTGCGCCGCGCGTCGGCCAAGCGCATCACGGCGGTGATCCCCTATTTCGGCTATGCCCGCCAGGACCGCAAGCCGGGCCCGCGCACGCCGATCTCGGCCAAGCTGGTCGCCAACCTGATCACCACCTCGGGCGCCGACCGCGTGCTGGCGATCGACCTGCATGCCGGGCAGATTCAGGGCTTCTTCGATATCCCGACCGACAATCTCTATGCCGCGCCGGTGATGAGCGCCGATATCCAGGCGCGCTTCGGCGATAGGAATCTGATGGTCGTGTCGCCCGACGTCGGCGGCGTGGTGCGCGCGCGCGCGCTGGCCAAGCGGCTCGACAACGCCCCGCTCGCCATCGTCGACAAGCGCCGCGAGCGCGCGGGCGAATCCGAAGTGATGAACATCATCGGCGACGTCGAGGGCCGCTTCTGCGTGCTGATCGACGATATCGTCGATTCGGCAGGCACTTTGTGCAACGCCGCCGCCGCGCTGAAGGCCGCCGGGGCCGAGGGCGTCGTCGCCTATTGCACCCACGGCGTGCTGTCGGGCGGCGCGGTCGCGCGCGTCGATGCGAGCGAGCTGACCGAACTGGTCATCACCGATTCGATCCAGCCCACCGACGCCGTCAACGACAGCGCCAAGGTCCGCGCGCTGACGGTCGCCCCGCTGCTGGGCGAGGCGATCAAGCGCATCGCCGACGAATCGAGCGTGTCGTCGCTGTTCGACTAGAATCCCAAGGCCGTGTGTCCCCGCGAAGGCGGGGACCCATCTCCGGCCGGTTCGAAATGGCGCCGGCAGGTGATGGACCCCCGCCTTCGCGGGGGAACATGCTTTATGGAGTGGGAAACGGAATGACCCTCGAATCCGACATCGCCCTCGCCCATCGCCTCGCCGACGCCGCCGGACAGGCGATCCGTCCCTTTTTCCGTGCCGCCTTTGCGCATGAAGCCAAATCGGACGCCTCGCCCGTGACCGAAGCTGACCGCGCCGCCGAGAGCGCGATGCGCCGTCTCCTCGATGCCGAGGCGCCGCGCGACGGCGTCATCGGCGAGGAATATGGCGCGATGCGCCCCGACGCCTCGCGCCAATGGGTGCTCGACCCCATCGACGGCACCGTCAGCTTCATGGCCGGGCGGCCAATCTTCGGCACGCTGATCGCGCTGCTGCAGGACGGCTGGCCGCTGCTCGGCATCATCGACCAGCCGATTTCGGGCGAGCGCTGGATCGGCGCGACGGGGCGGCCGACGCTGCTGAACGGCAAGCCCGCGACGACGCGCGCCTGCCGCGGCCTGTCCGACGCGACGCTGGCGACCACGGGACCGCATCTGTTCAGCGACCATGACGGCGAGCATTTCATGGCGCTCGCGGCGAAAACCTCGCACCGCCGCATGGTGTTCGGCGGCGACTGCTATAATTACGCGCTGCTGGCGAGCGGCCATGTCGACCTGGTGGTCGAGGCGGGCTTGAAACTCTATGATTTCGCCGCGCTGGTGCCGATCGTCGAGGGCGCGGGCGGGACGATGAGCGACTGGAACGGCGACCCGCTGAACGCCGACAGTGACGGCCATGTCATCGCCTTGGGCGACCCCGCGCGGCTGGAGGATGTGATCGAGGGCCTTGCCTGCCATCATTGATGGCAAACTCTCATCTCGCACAAAGGCACGAAGGCACAAAGGGGTTCATTCGGAACCATGATCTTTGTGCCTTCGTGCCTTTGTGTGAGCTAATCGACACCGCGCACCACGCTTGCATTTCCACCCGAATCCCGCTAGGCGCGCGCCTTCCGATTGTGTCGGCTGGCTGAAAGGGCTGCCAGGCCGATACGCAAACGGACTTCAAAGGAGACCAAAATGCCCAAGCTCAAGACCAAGAGCGGTGTGAAGAAGCGCTTCAAATTCACCGCCTCGGGCAAGGTGAAGCACGGCGTCGCCGGCAAGCGCCACCGCCTGATCTCGCATAACGCGAAATATATCCGCACCAATCGCGGCACCAGCGTGCTCAGCGATTCGGATGCCGCCCATGTGCGCCTCTGGGCGCCCTACGGCCTGAAGTAAGGAGCGCTAGAGCATGTCACGCATCAAACGCGGCACGACCACGCGCGCCAAGCACAACCGGATCCTGGATCAGGCGAAGGGCTATTACGGCCGCCGCAAGAACACGATCCGCATCGCGCGCCAGGCCGTCGAAAAGGCCGGCCAATATGCCTATCGCGACCGCAAGGTAAAGAAGCGGAATTTCCGCGCCCTGTGGATTCAGCGCATCAACGCCGCGGTCCGCGCCGAAGGCCTGACCTATTCGCAGTTCATGCACGGCGTGAAGCTGGCCGGGATCGAGCTGGACCGCAAGGTCATGGCCGACCTCGCGATGAACGAAGGCGGCGTCTTCGCCGCGATCATCGCGCAGGCGAAGGCAGCGCTGCCCAAGGCGGCGTAAGGCTTTGGCGACATCGCTGAACGAAAAAGGGCGGTCCTGACGGGGCCGCCCTTTTTCGTTGGGGATTGTATCGTTTGCAAACACGTCCTCTCGACAAACGCTCCATCTCGTCACCCTGAACTTGTTTCAGGGTCCATGGTCTGCCCCCGACTTGGGCGCGGCGCGGAAGGAGAGGTCCGGCC
>PHEM01000266.1 GCA_002842935.1 Alphaproteobacteria bacterium HGW-Alphaproteobacteria-13
GCCCCTGTTCCCGTTGCTCTTCGTGACCGTGGCCTGCGGCGCCCTCTCGGGCTTCCACAGCCTGGTCGCCTCGGGCACCACCTCCAAGCAGCTCGACAATGAACGTCACGCACAGCCCATCGGCTTCGGCGGCATGCTCGTCGAGAGCCTCCTGGCCGTCGCCGCATTGATCACGGCCGTGGTCCTCTCCTCTTCGGAATACGGAAAGACCGCCGGAAATCCCATCGGGCTCTTCTCCTCCAGCGCCGCGCGCATCACCGAGTCGATCGGGCTGCCGGTGCGCCTGGGCACCCTGTTCATGTCCCTGAGCGTGGCGGCGTTCGCCATGACCTCCCTGGACACCGCCACCCGCCTGGGCCGCTACGCCATCCAGGAGTTGTTCGAGGCTCCCGATCCCTCGCCCACCCGACGCGCGCTCTCCAACCGCTACCTTGCCACCGGAATCACCGTGGCGGTCGCCGCCCTGCTGGTGTTCTCCGGTTCGGCCACCGAGATCTGGCCGATCTTCGGCGCGGCCAACCAGCTCGTGGCGGCGCTGGCCTTTCTCACCATCTCGCTGTGGCTCGTGTTCATCCGCCGACCATCCCTGTTCGCCCTGATCCCGGGCGTCTTCATCTATGCGGTCACCATGGCGGCCCTGGGCTGGAACATCTATGAGTTCAGTCGCAAGGAAAAATTCACCCTGGTCATCATCTCCGTCTTTCTGATGACTCTGGCCCTGATCCTGGGCGTCACCGGCGTTCGTTCGCTTTCGCGCGCCTACCGATCGAAGGCTTCTCCATGATTCGTCGTCCTCTGCCTATTATAATTATCATAGTTTCTTTACTATCATCTATGTCCTGCAAAAAGAAGGACAGCGACGACTCCGCGCGGTTCTGGGCCGAGGGCAAGCGCCTCCTCGACGCCGGCCAGGTCCTCGAGAGCCTGCAGTACCTCGAGCGGGCCTACGCCCGCGACGCGACCCACGAGGAGGGCCTGGTGTACCTGTCCAAGGCCTACATCCAGAACGGCAATCCACGGAAGGCCTCCGAGGTGCTGGCCACCTACCTGGCGAACCATCCGGGTGAAGCCACCACCTGGTACATGCTGGCCCTGGCGCGCTACTCCGAACGAAAGTCCGATGCGGCCGTCGAGAGCCTGGAGGAGGCGCTGCACCAGCGTCCCCGGTTCCCCGAGGCCATCCTCCTGTTGGGAACAATATACGAAGAATACGAGGAGTGGGCCGCCGCGATCCAGACCTACAACTCCATCGCCGACGACCTGTCGCTGGGGCCTCCGTTGGTGCCCGTCCTGCTGCGCCTCGGGCGCCTTCTGCAGAAGGATCTGCGCCAGGAGGACGAAAAGAAGGTCGAACAATACCTGCTGTCCGCATACCAACTCACGCCCTCCGAACCGGCCGTGCTGGAGGCCGTGGGTGGTTTCTACCTGAACCGCAAGCGGAACCGCGAGGCGCTGAAGTTCTTCAAACTGTGGGTGGGCAGCGACGCCCGAAGCGGGCAGGCCCATTATCATGCCGGGCTGGCGCAGGCCGCCCTCGGAGATCACACCGCCGCCGTCGCCTCCCTGGCCAAGGCCGTGGAGCTGGAGCCCGACCGGGTGGAGATCTACCTGGCGCAGGCCGAGAGCCTGGCCGCCCTCAAGCGCGACGATGATCTCTACAACTGCCTCGTGGCCGCCTCGGCCGCCGAACCCGCGAACCTGCTCGTCAAGTGGAAGTTGTTGCCGTTCTACATCGAGAAGGGACGTCATCAGATGGCCGAGACGCTTCTGGGCGAGCTGGCCGCCGAGCGCGGCACCGACCCCGAATACTATCGCCTGAAGACCCAGTTTCATGAGGCTCGCGGAGAATACCGGCTGGCCTTCGAGACCCACATGTCCCGGCTCGCCATCAGCGGCCGCTCCGACGACGCCTTCGCGCGGGAGGCCGGCATCCTGGCGCGCCACGCCGGCCTCTACGACAAGGCCGTGGAGATCCTGACCCCGCTGGCGCAGGCCTTTCCCGATGACCGCCGGCTGGCCCTCGAGCTGGGGCTGGCCCTCTGGTTCACCGGCAAGACCGCCGAGGGTCTGACCGCCGTCCGCAGGCTGGCGCCCGATCCGATGGCCCTCATCTGGCTGTCCCATCTGCTGCTGCAGACGCCCGCGACGCGCGGTGAGGCCGACCGCGTGCTCGCCCAGGTGAAGATCGACTCCGTCAGCACCGACGAAAAACTGTTTTACTATGACGTGCTGGTGCAATCACTGCGCCTGAAGAAGGACTGGGCCGGCGCCAGGGCGATCCTGGAGAAGGCCGTGCCCCTGGCGCGCAACGAAGAGGAGCGGAACTCCCTCGAGCTGGCCTTGGAGGCCATGCGCAAGGAAATGGCCCCGGCCTCACCGGATCCGGCGCCCGGAATGGAATCCGGAAAGCCGCCAGCCGGCATGGCGCCGGCGAACACACCGCCGATCGTTTCCCCAAACTCCCAGGAAGAAAACCATGACGGTCACACCCATTAACGTCCTGCTGTTCGGCGCCGGTGGCCGCATGGGCCGCCATCTGGCACGCCTCGTCCACGAAGCGGGCCACCGCTGCCTCGAGGTCGAGGCCCGACAGGACCCCGACGTCCGGGGCGCCCTCGACCACCTCCTGCCGCAGGCCTCGCTGGTCCTCGACTTCTCGAGCCCGGAGGGCACCACGCTCCTGCTCGAGGCCCTGCTCGCGAGGCCGGTGCCCTGTGTGATCGGAACCACCGGCCTGACGAAGACCCACCATGAGGCCCTCGACGTCCTCGCCCGGCAGGTGCCGCTGATCTGCGCGTCAAATTTCAGCGTGGGCCTGAACCTGCTGCTTCAACTCACCGCCCAGGCCGCCACCGCGCTGGGGCCGGCGTCCTTCGACGTCGAGATCGTCGAGGCCCACCACCGGCACAAGAAGGACGCGCCCTCGGGCAGCGCGCAGGGGCTGGTCGCCAGCGTGCAGGCCGGGCGGGCGGCCGGCTTGGGCCAGGTCCACGCCGATGTCGCCGACCCGGTCATGCCGGTCCTCTTCCATGGCCCCGGCATGACCGACGGACGACCGGCCGGCGCCATCGGCGTGGCCGCGGTGCGTGGCGGGGACGTCGTGGGCGAGCACACGGTGTTCTTCCTCGGTGAGGGAGAGCGCGTCGAGTTGTCCCACCGCGCCACGGATCGGGTTATATTTGCTAATGGTGCATGGCGTGCGGCCCTCTGGCTCCTGGGAAGATCCCCTGGTCGCTACACAATGAAAAACGTTCTGGGACTGTAGGCTCCTCCTTTTCCCAAAACACCCGTGGATTTGCTGGGGTTCTTATGCTAAGTATATAGAGGCCTGCGCCTGGAGTCACCCTGATGAACAAATATATCCTCTCTTCGTTGGTGATTTTTTTATTTATTGCCTGTGAGGGCGTCAGTTATATTAACAACCCTGACAGTGGGCAGTTGAATAACACAAATAATATAAATAATACCAGTAATATTAATAATACTGGCAATGAAATCTGCACCGATGGATTGGACAACGACGGTGACGGGCTCACGGACTGCATGGATCTGGATTGCCTGAGCCACCCCAACTGCAACGGCAACAACAACAACAACAACGACGGCTCCAACGACAGCACCAACGACAACCCCTGGCAGTTCGACGTGGACACCGGCAACTGCACCGATGACCAGAAAATACCCTGTGACAGCCCGGTCCCGACGGGCTGCCTCGCCGCCGAGATCGACAACAACGGCCTCGATGACAACTGCAACGGACAGATCGACGAAGGCGGCTCCAATGTCTGCCTGCCGGGCGCCGTCCGTGCCTGCTTCCTCGGACCTCCGGGGCGCCGCGCCGAGGGCGGCTGCGCCGACGGCCAGCAGATCTGCCTGCGCTCCTCCGGCGAGTTCGGCACCTGGGGCCCCTGCGAGGGCGGCATCTCCCCCTCGGGCGAGTCCTGCGACGGCCTGGACAACGACTGCAACGGCTGCATCGACGACGGCCTGTGCTGCGAGCCGCCGATCAACTGTCCGAGCTCCAACGACATCACGCTCCAGGGCGCCGAGCCGTTCAAGGACTTCGTGCTCGACGGCGGCAACTACTTCAGCGGCCAGGCCTACCGCTGGGAGTGGCGCGTCTCCACCGGCCCCTGTGACGAGGTCCTGGGCGTCACCTCCTACTCGGTCAACGGCTCCAACTCCCTGGGCTACGTCGCCACCACCGAGGAGGTCACGCTGAACTTCACCCTCTCGGGCGAGTACACCATCGTCATGCGCGTGTACTACACCCCCGTGGACTACTACGAGTGCGTGTTTATCCTGCGCGTGTTCGGCCCGGGCCTGCGCGTGGAGACCTGCTGGGACAACCATGACGTCACCGACGTGGACCTGCACCTGATGAAGCAGGGGCTGGGCACCGCCTTCTGCAGCGCCTCGGACTGCTCCTATGACAACTGCAAGGCCGACAACTGGAACCACGGCGACTGGAACCTGATCGCCACCGCCCTGGACAACTGCGAGAACACCAAGCTCGGCCCGTACTGGGCGACCCACCACGGAGACTGCAAGAACCCGCGCCTCGATCTGGACAACATCTTCGACAGCCAGGGCATCACCCCGGAGAACACCAACATCGACGTCCCCGGGAACGGCGAGACCTACCGCATCGGCGTGGACTATTACTACGGCGCGGCAGGCATCATCACGCACCCGGTCGTGAACATCTACTGCGGCGGCCGGCGCGTGGCCACCTACGGCTA
>PHEM01000267.1 GCA_002842935.1 Alphaproteobacteria bacterium HGW-Alphaproteobacteria-13
GAAAATTGCGGCTGGAACAACACCTCGATCTCACGCCGGTCGAGCGCGCTGAGCAAGTCGGCTTCGAGCACACCGGCGCTGACGCCGGGAAAGCGCCCGCGCGTGCTGCCGCGCAACGATGTCCGGCCTTGTTCCATTCCGCTCCCTTATGGATCGGCGTTCTTAATCATGGAATCTGCGCAATGCTTGCTTCAATTGCAATCCGCCCAAAACTGGCACATCAGGCCATTCTGCCGACAATGCACCGGGGATAAGTCAGCCGGGATCACGTTCAACCCCGGAGGAGAGCGATAGATGGCGAGCAACGCAGCACCCTTTGAGCGCCTCGCGCTGGCCGCCGTTGTTGCATTGCTGGCGTGCACGGGCCCAGTCGGCGACCGCACCCTGGCTGTTGGCGATCGCCTCGCAGATCACCGACGAGGCGGTGTCGGTCTTGGGCCACAGCCCGCCGACCAGCGCCTGCGCCGTCTCGCAGGACGAGATGTTCATCTGGTTCATCTGCTGAACCTTTTGGGCAAGCTCATCCATCACCTTGCCGATCTCGGGCGAAATCGTGTCGATCGCGAGTTTGAAAGCGAAGCCAAGCGAATTGTTGGCGGTCGCCTTGAGCATGGCGACGAGCTCGGCGGTGTTGATGAACGAGAACGAGCCGGCAAAGAGGTCGATGCCGCCGCAGCCAGCGCGGGCGTGGGGCAATTGGATATTGAAGGGTTGGATGTTTTTCTGCGGAAAACGCGACCAGACAGCTCCGCCCGAGTAGTAGCCCGCCGACTGGCCCTGATAGGCGCTGGGCCCCGTGACATTGGCCTGAGCACCCATGTCCGACATGAAGTTCTGCATCTCGCCCTCAACCCCGGCCATCGCGGGGGCTGGCGACGCCAGCAGAACGGCCGCGCCGAGCACGGGGCCAAGCGCACGGAGCGACACTTGAGCGAGCCGCGCACGCATCAGTAGTCGCTCCCGGGCTTGACCTGGGTCAGCTGGAAAACCCGGTCCATGATCTCGTCCTGGCTCAAGATGCCGTAGCCGATCGGCATCGGCTGCTTGGTGACGCTATCGAACAGGACCAGCGCCGGCACCTGCCGCTCGGTGCCTAGCCCAAGCTTCTCGTACTGGCCGCTGTCGACCATGTAGCCGGGGAAGGTTGCCGAGGGGCCGCCGTCCATCGAGACCGCGAGGACGGCAAGGCCGAACTTGTCGCTGACCGCTTTCAGGATCGGCGAGAAGATGTCGCAGGCGCCGCAGCTCGACGAGAAGAAATAGAAAACCCCATAGCGCTGCGACAGCTGGCCCATGACGCGGTCGCGGTCGGTCTTGCGTTCATCGAGCCAGGCCCGCTTGCCAAGCGTCGAAACCGGGCGCTGGAGTGTGTAGTCGAGGCCCGGATCCTGCCACAGCGCGCGCTGCCACACGTCGGCGAACATCGAGGAGCGGTCGAGCTGTTCGCGCTGGAAGCGCACATAGGCGGTGACGTTCTCGGGGCTCGGCTCGAGGATCGCGCGCGCCTTCAGTTCCTCGAGCTGGGTGCCGATCGCGGCGAGGCGCTCGCGCGCGGGAGGCTGCGCGGCCGTCGCAGCCTTGCGCGGCTCTTCCCTCGGCTTCTCGCAGTAGAACCACGTCCCGAGCTTGCGCTCCTTGCAATAAAGCGCGTCTTCCGCCTGGCGGACTTCGACACCGTCCTCATTGGCAGCGTGCAGCGGGGCAGTGCCGGTAAGCGTCAGGCTGACCCCCAGGCACAGGGCGGCAATGCGGCGGTGGTTCATGATCCGCTCCTCTCCAAGACCTTGATCAATTTCATGAGGATCGCGAGTTCGCCCACGAGGTTGTCGACGCCGAACATTCGCGTGAGTGCGCGGTCGAAGTGGCTGAGCTCGCCATGCCCCCTGTCGAGCAGGCTCCAGCCTTCGGTGCCCAGCGCAGCCCAGCCCCGGTCAGCCAGGCTCTTGAGCGGCGCTTGCAGCGCACTGACCCGCACCGACGATTCGAACCAATGGGCCAGCTCTCCGGCCAGTTCGCCTGGCCCGAGCGGCGAGCAGCGCGAAAGCGCCTTGCCGAGGCAGAACTCGAGCAGCGAGATATCGGGAAGTACCCCGAATGCGCCGCCAAAGTCGCCATAGGTGACGTTGCCCTCTCGCGGGCCCGATGGGAGGCCCGCATCGTCACGGCTTGTGGGCGGCATAGTAGGCCTCGATCTTTGCCTGAATCTCGATGAGCGTGGCGGCTTCGTCGGGGAGCTTCGCCGCATCGACGAACTCCGCGTAGATCTCACGGAAGTCCATCACCGAGAGGTCAAGCTGCTGGAACTCAAAGATGGTGAAGCCATCACAGAGGGGCTTTTTCGGCGTGCCCCAGGTCTTGCCGATCTGCGGTCGCCCCTGCTCCTGAAGGATTCGGCTGATCTTCGATTGGAAGCAGCAATAGACGTCGCGCTTGGTGAGGCAGATGCCGAGGAAGCTCGACGAACAGTAGGTCCCGATCTTGTGGCAGAGCCCGGCATCGTCCTTCTGGTCGAGCAGGACTTCGGACGGGCTGCACAGCAGCGGGGTCAGGAGCGGCACGCCCTTGCCCGAGCAGCAATTGGCGAGGCCAAAGACCTTGTGCGCGCAGCTTTCGGCGGTTCCCTTGAACAGGGTGAGCGTGCTTTCGTCGAATTCGGCGTTGGCCTGGCCAAGCGCGTTGAGCGCCACGACCGCATCCTTGAATTCATCGGAGGCTTCGCGCACGATCGGTTCGCAGTCGCCATTGACGCAGTAGACGTCGCCGCCGCAGATGTACTGTGCGGGCTGCGTCTCGCTCCCCGGGATCGGGCACTTGTAGACCCGTTCGGCGACCTTGCAGGAGCCATCGCTGCTTGGCGGATCGTCGAGACAAGTCTCGTGGTCGAAGCTGCAGCCGGGGGTCGCATCGAGCTTGCCGCAGTCGTTGCCGCCGCCAATCACGGTTTGGCATTGATAGGTCTTTGTGCTCTCCCAGCACGGCCGGGTTACCGGCACGCCGTCGATCAGCCGGGTTTCGCCCGGCGCGGTGCAGGTCTCGCTGGCGAGCGTGCAGGTGCCAAGATCGAGAGAACAGGCATTGTCGGTCCAGGTTTCGGTGAACCACATTGAGACCGAGCTTTCGGGCACAATCCCGGCGACATTGGCACTGCAGGCATAGACGTCTTCGGGAGCCGCCGGCTCGGTGCAGTACAGATAGCCCCCGCCGCCGAAGGGATCGCCGACAAAGTCCCAGGTCTTGCACAGCTGCCGCTCGGCCAGACCTGCGGCGCTGGCCGTCGTCCGGGTGCAGCTGGGCTCGCTTGCGAGTGAGCCGCATTGCTGGAGCCCCGTCACATATTGCAGCGGGAAGCCGGTCACCGGATCGAAGGTCAGCGCGTCAGTGATCCCTTCGTTGTTGCAGCGGTAGACGTTGCTGACGACCTGGAAGGCATTGGCCGGTGGCGGCTTGGCCACCGTGCCCATGAGATAGACGTTGGGATCGGTGACAGCCGCGTCGCAGTCGTAATAGTCGACGGTGAGATTGTACTGCGGCACCGGGTAAGTCCCGGTCTTGCGGCAGAGGCTGCTCCCCTCGAGCGCGGCGCAGCCCGAAAAGCCAGGGGCGATGACGCAGAGGTACTGGTAGAGCGTCTCGTTCCACGCCGAGACCGAGAGACTGCGGGTGCAGGTCTTGGGCTGTTCGACGACGGTTGAACCGACGTTGCAGGTCCACTCGGCCATGTTCGTTCCGCCGGAACCAGGGGGCAGCGGCACGCAGTTTCCGGTCGAGCCGTCGGCGCTCATGCCAGTCAAGTACGCGTTGGGGCCCTCGGTCACTGTGTTGGCGCGCGCGAGGTCGCTGCGCTTCACATCGACGGTCGGCCTATCGCTCGAATTGGCGGTGCGATAGGCATCGCTATTGTAACCTGCCGCCGCGCCATCGGCATACATGTTGCCGGGATTGTCGTAATACTGGGTGAGCCCGGGATAGTTCGCCTGATAGCCCGGAATCTGACCGGCAGCGCCCGGCGCGTTGGTGATCCCCTGATTGGCGCCCCGGACCGACGATCCGAGATCGCGGGCCTGCGTCTTCGCTTCGTCCCAGGTCATGGTGGCTGGCGCGGAAGGAGGTGGTGTTGCTGGCGGGGGCTGGCCGGGGTCGATTGCGGGCGGAAGCGCGGGTTGCGGCTCGATGAGGTCGTCGGGCGGCGGGATATAGATCTGCGCGTGTGTTCCGGTTGGCGCGAGCAGCGCGATCGTGAAGAAGGAGGCGGCAAGAAGGGCCGCAGTTCGCCGACGATTGCGCAAACCCCGCCCATCCATCTCACTGGCCCTTGGTCAGTTGGGTGAGCGCAACGCGCGCAACACCGGCGCCGGGCCCCCGGCCGCCGGCGAAGGTCTCGAGCGCGTATTCGACCGTGACGTTTCCGGTGATGCGGTCATGATCGGGTGCCCTGCTGGTGCAGTCGAGCCCGTCGCAAAGCTCATATTCGCGGCCTGCGGCAACGAAGGTCGGGGCGGCGCTGACCTTGAAGGCGCGGAACAGGCGCGGGTCGATCGCCAAGTGAGCCTCCTGGCCCTCGCTGGTCACCACACGCTTCAACCCATCGGCGAAGGCCTTTGTGCTTCCGCCCGGAAAGCCGCGGAAGACGACCACCCCGCCCGCCCTCGTCGTGTCGGCAATCAGCCGGGTGAGCGATGCCTCGGGCATCGACAGGCTGGCGAAGACGATGAACATCGGCCCCTCGCCCATCG
>PHEM01000268.1 GCA_002842935.1 Alphaproteobacteria bacterium HGW-Alphaproteobacteria-13
GGCGTTAGCCCGATCGCAGCCGCATATTGCTTATCCGTGGTGGTAGGGAGTGGGACGCTCGGGGGCGTTGCGGCCTATTCGGGACGCCAGCGCGCGACCAAATCGGCCATCTGGTCCCGATATTGATCGCCGAAAGCGTTGACGTAGATTGCCCCGCCATGCTGTCCCAGGAACTCGAATATCACGGCCATATCGGCGGCGACGTCGCGATCCACGCCAAACAGGTCTGTTATCGCGAAATGGCCCCATTCTCCGCCATCCCACCATGCGAGCAGAAAATTGGCAGCGCGCGCCGATTGTCCGGTGTCCGAGCGGGCGAGATCAAAGAGCCGGTTGAGGGCAGCCTTTACCTTGGGATGGGCGAGAATTTCTACGTTCACGGTCGGTCTCCTCGGGTGCATATCATGCGCTAATTATTGAGCGCCGTCTGAAACTCTGGCGGCAGAATGACGTTGGACGGGGCAGAGATAAACAGCGGGGCGATTTGGTGGTGCTTGTGGCCAGCGAGACCGCAGCCGATGGGCGTCAACTGGAACGTCAATTCGGCGTTGAGACGGGCAAATTCGAGAAATTTGTCGACATGTACAGCGATGGTTTCGACGGGCAGCACGGCTAAACGATGGTCTTTGGTCGGGATCGCATAGCTTTGGCCCTGTAGGCCCTCGCCCTGACCATAGATCGCGCCCCTATGCTGTCGCGCCCATAAAGCTGCGCCTTTGCCATGTCGGCCCGCAAGATTGGACCCAAAAACGAAAATGGGGGGCTGCGAGACATTCGAAATCATGGGTTGATCCTTTCTGCTGATCGGTCGCGAGGCGATCAGGCGTAAGCCTGATCGCGGATCGCAAAATCCTCAAGTTTGAAGATGGTGAGCGGAACGCCAGCGGCGCGAAGACCCTGCGCGAGATTGATCTGAATCCCGCTGCCTTCGCAAATGACGGCCTCAACCGGAAGCAACCGGATCAGTGAGCGGTTGCGCTCGAAACCGGCGCGACCACCTGACTGGCGGTTGAGCCGGAAGGCGACAAGCGGCACGCCGCGCGCTGCGGCCCATGCTGCGCCGATAGCATCCGCGCCGGTGCGCTGCGCCGTGGTGACAAGCGTCATGGCAGGAATGCGGCTCTTGATCGCGTCGAGCCGATCCCAGAGGGCTTGGTGCTCGGCCCAATCCTTTCCGCCCGACAAGACGACGACGGGGCCGCTGGGGGCGTGGGCTTCGCGCTTCTCGGCTGCGCGGGCTGCAAGGAAGTCCCGCGCATCGATCTGCGAAGCGGTCAGGGCGCGGCTTGTCCGGCTTCCCGTGGTGGCTGACCATGGGTGGCCGTTTTCGACACGATAGACTTCGGCGGCATGGTCGCGCATCGCCTCAATCGCCGCGATGGCTTCATGAAGTGACTGGCAAAGGCGCTGCGCTTCTTCGATCTTCACCGCGTGAATTTCGGAAGGGTCCATGATGCGGGCTAGCTCACCCAGCTCGCGCGCTGCGTCGTCTTCCTGACGGGAAAGCTGCTGTGCGACTTTGTGGAAGCTGTTGACGATCCCCCATGCGATGCGCGGCGCAATGGCGGCAAGGCGGGTGTCGGCAAAGAGGTTGAAAATCTCGCCGGTAACGTGCGCGGCAACGATCCGAGCGGCGTCGGCGTCGGGCAAATCG
Source organism: Alphaproteobacteria bacterium HGW-Alphaproteobacteria-13 (assembly GCA_002842935.1). Classification (GTDB taxonomy): domain Bacteria; phylum Pseudomonadota; class Alphaproteobacteria; order Sphingomonadales; family Sphingomonadaceae; genus Sphingopyxis. The sequence continues at coordinate 1,655 of PHEM01000268.1, forward strand.
TCTGCGGTCGGTTCGTCGTGGATGGAAAGCTGGCTGGCGGTGATTTCGCTGGTGAAAGCGCCCGCGAAGGCGTCGGCGCTGGTGAGGCTAGCATAATGTTCTGCAAGATCGGTGAAGCTATCAAAGCGGGCCATGATGAAAATTCCTGTTCGCCGCTTCGGAAAATGGATAAGCATCGAAGCGGACATTGACCAATGTTCAGCTATGAGAGGCCGGAAGAGCTAGACCCTCTCCCGGCCTCCTTCATTTAGGCAGTCTGCTTGTCGGCGGTCTCACCCCCCTTCGGAGCCTGACCCTTGCCCTTGCCGCCCTGCGGCGCATCGGGTGCGGTGCTTTCGCCAAGGCCGCCGGTCTGGTCTGCGGGTGCGGCATCGTTCAACGGGGGCGCTTCCTGCTCGTTGCCGCCGGGCATTTCCTGCCGCGCACGGCGACGGGTCCACGAAATGTTGTAACCGTCGTCGTCATTGGCAAAGAGAGCGATATCCATAGGGCGGTCCATGCTCGGATCGTCGATGCGGCCCTGATAGAAGCTTTCGCCGCTCGACTTGATGCTGTGCTCAAACAGCGCACCGATCTTGACCCAGCTTTTGGCGGCAGTCAGCGCCAACACCTCGAACTTCGGCGCGTTGGGATTGTTGCTGATGACACGACGCAGGCCGATGATGTTGGAAAATGCGAGCGTGTCGATCTTCCCGACCAAGCTGCCATCTTCTGCTTTGTTGATGTGACCAATATTCGCCATGATTTTCACTCCATATATTAGGGCAATGCCCGCTTAGTTATTGTCAAACCGGCGTTTCCGTCTTGACCATTACTTAATAGCGGCCCTGTCAAATCTGGTCTATCTCATTGTTTTCTTGACTGAAATCCGATCCTCTTTGGTGAGCCGGAGCATTAAAATGCCGTGCGGTAGCGCGGCCGACAAAGAAGCCCGGTCCGACCAGGACCGGATCACTCCTGGTCGGGGGAAGCGATGCCCTGCCCCACCTTTCCATCCCCTTCGGAGCCGCCGTCGCAGGCCCCAAGAAGCAGACGGGGGATAGCGCGGGGCAAGCTGAAAAACGGAGGCTCCGCCGCGTAGCGGTGGAAACCGTAGGCCCTCAGGGCCGGTTTTCTGCTTGAGCGCCCAAAGGGCGCGTCCCCGCGTGCCACCGGATGCGACGCAGGGAGCCTGAAAGGCGGCGTAGAAGGGCATGGAAAGGTATGCGCGCACACCGGCGCCGCGACACGCGAATAGTGTGGCGCGGCCTAAGAGAATGACGACGGTCGCCGGTCGGCGATCGACCATATCGCCTTGCCCCTGATCGTCACCCGCAGGGCCGAGACCCAAGGGGGCTCGGTGAGCTTGGGTCGCGATCGAAGATCGGGGCCTTAGCGAATAGAGCAGGTTGCCGACCAGCAAGGTGCTGGGCGGTGGCCCCCTCAACCTCACTCCATTTCAAAAATCTCGATCGATCCGCTCCAGAGCATCAAATCAGGCCATTTCGACGGATTTCGGCGCATTTCCGCGTCAGCGAGGCGTCGGCGAAGCCGTGTTGCCCATGTGGCACACCACCCCCCTTTCTTGGTATAGCGCGAATTCGCGAAAGCTGATCCCTTTGGGCGCAGATGCAATTCAGCATCGAAGCCAGAGGAGAACATATCTATGGAACGACGTGCTTTATTGGTGGGCATTGCGACCTCCGTCGTCTCGACCCCCGCATGGGGGCAGATGGTTCTGACCGGAGACGGCCCCCGTCCTCGGCCGCCCGACGATCCGGCTGCAGCGCGATTTGTGAGAGCGCAAGAATTTGCAGCTGGCCTCGATCGGCACGTTGGAGGCGACGTCGGCGATTTCCTCTATCACGCCGGCATCGTCAGCCATCTCGGCCTAACGGCCTATTTGTTCAACCGTGGCTTGGACGACGCGTGGTGCCGCCATCGGCTCGGCCTCGACGTGGCAAAGACGCTGGCGTTTGCCAATCATCTCGGCCTCGGTTGCGACTGCAATCGGATGGCGGAACTTGCAGCCTTGCTTGGCCCCTATGGCCGGTGGCGTTTGCCGCACGGCTGCGATTTACCCGACGTGTCGGCCGTTAGGCCAGCGACCGCGGTGATCGGGGTGGCCCGGTTGCTCGAGGACGTCGAACAGCGGATCACTGACGGGAGGTTTCGGTGAAACTCCGCCACCGCGTATCGCGGACGCTTTGGGCGCGGAAGTTTGCGGTTCGATCGCGTGCGGCGGCCGATCGGCTCGACCCTGACGCGAGCGAGCTCGATAAGGCTGAATTGGCCATAGCTTTGCTCTGGCCGCTCGCGCGCAGAGTCTTTCTGATGCACCGCGTCGATGAACTGCCCTACACTGTGATCGCCAGGCAGCTTCACATCGATGTTGCGACGGTAGAGCTTTGCATCGCCGACGCCTTGCGCTCCGTCGGGGCCGTCAGACGGGGCGATAGTTGGCACAGCTAGGCATGGAAGCTCAATACGCCGAGCGGTCGTCAACTAAATGGAAATCGAAAATCTATTAAGTTGACGCCCGCCTCGGTTTTGATATCGTCATCGTAGGTAAGCATGACAGGAGCAGTCTGAAATGTCTGATGAAATCGACCTAGCTGGTGAATTCGAATGGGACGACATGATTGATCGGGTCGTGGATCTGATCCCTGCGAAAATGACCCCGCGTGAATGCCGGGAGCTTCGAGAGAATGTGCATAATAGTCTTTGGGCATCCATTGGCGACTTGTTCGACAAGGCCACGATCGAGATCCGCCGATCGCGTGGGACGGAATCTGAAATCCGGCTGTGGATGACTGTCGGCCCGGATTGCGTCGATTTTCAGAAGGGCTTTAACACTAAGGAGCTCGTGGCGAAGGCATATTCGAAGGAGTGTTTGACGCTCGCTCGCGATATTCTGACAGCGCGCATCGAAGAAATGCAACGCGAAAAAACCGTGTGAGGCTGGGTTATGCGCGCGTCAGCACAGAAGAGAAGACGCTGGGATTTCAAATCGCCGCGCTGCGGTCTGCCGGTGCCGAGTGCATCTATGAGGA
>PHEM01000269.1 GCA_002842935.1 Alphaproteobacteria bacterium HGW-Alphaproteobacteria-13
ACCGAGCTCGTCGAGCACGATCAGGTCGAGCCGCGACAGCTGCGCCGCCAGGGTCCCGCCTTTGCCGATCCGGGTCTCCTCTTCGAGGCGTGTCACCAATGAGGGAAACAGGTAGCGGCCGTCCCCGGTCAGAGCATTGAGTTCTTCCAGTATTGCGAGGGTTTGCCGGGAAAGAGGAACGCGATGGGGACGACGCATCTTCATCTTTTCCGCCGAGATTGACCAGACGGCGGCCTCTATATCGATCTCGGTCCATTCCGCGTGGCGCAGTTCACCCGGTCGGACGAACACATGCGGAGACAATCGAAGCGCAATCGCCGTGATCTCGTGGCCGGTATAGCCGTCGATTGCGCGCAACAGCGCACCGGTGTCCTTGGGTGTCGTGACGGCTGCATGATGCTTTACCTTCGGGATAGTCAGAACGCCATGGAGATCAGCCGCCACGTCACGCTCTGCGCGGGCCGTGGCGATGGCGTAGCGGAATATCTGGCTGGCCGTGCTGCGAAGCCGCTTGGCTGTCTCGTAGCGGCCTTTGCCCTCCATCTTGCGGAGCATGATAAGAAGCTCCTGCGCGGTGATGGAAGCGACAGGGCGCTTGCCGATGGACTCATTGATGAAGTCCAGTAGCCAGCGCAGTTTCTTCATGGTGACGGCGGAGCGGCCTTCGCGCTCGACCTTCACAAGCCATTCGTCGGCTACGGCTTTGAAGCTGTTGGACGCCGCGACGGCTGCCGCGATCTTTTCCAGCTTGATCCGCTCGGCCGGATCATCACCGCGCGCCAGAACCTTCCGCGCCGCGTCCCGCTGCTCGCGGGCGTCCGCAAGGCCGGTGTCGGGATAGACCCCAAACGCCAGCGTCTTTTGCTTACCAAGGTGGCGATAGTTCATGCGCCAATAGCGACCCCCGTTTGGGGTCACATAGAGGAACAGCCCGTCGCCATCGGTGAGTTTATAGGGCTTTGCCCGGCCTTTGGCGTTTTTGATCGAAACGGCGGTAAGCGCCATGATGGTATCTCCGACAAGGGGAGGACCGCGCTACCATCAAATATACCATCAACAGGATGGTATCCGGTGGCACTCGGCCGCTCCGCATGGGATACCTATACCACAAAAAACCGCAGAAATCAGCCATTTATGGCACTTCTTGAAACCCTCTGGGAGAGGATTTTGGTGACCCCTACGGGACTCGAACCCGTGTTTTCGCCGTGAAAGGGCGACGTCCTAGACCGCTAGACGAAGGGGCCGTCAGTCGGTGAAGCGGCGCATTAGACGCGCCCGGCGGTGCGGTCAAGCGCGTGCGGGCCTTTCCCACGCAAAAATGTCGCTCAGTCGGCCCAGGCCGCGTCCTCCAGGTGCAGTTCGGCGGCGGGGCGGCTGCCCCAGTCGTCGCGTTTCGCGCGGCCCGCGAGCCACAGCCGCCGCCCGCGTGCGTGGAGCAGCGCCTGGCCCAGCACGCTTTCGGCGCTGCGAAAGGCGATCGCCTTGAAACGCGCGCCGTCCTCGCCCGACACGATCAGGCGGACATGATCGCTGCCGACCACGCCCGCTTCGACGATCCGCACGGGTCCCGTCGCGACGCGCGGTGCGGGCCAGCCCGCGCCATAGGGACCCGCGCTTTCGATCGCGTCGCACCACGCCGGGCTGATCCCGCGCGGCGCGAGCACGGCGTCGATCAGCAGCGCCTTGCCGCCGCTGGCGCGTTCGACGTCCGTCGCCAGTCGCTCGCAAAGGAAAGCGCCGAGCGCATCGACCTTGTCCGCCGCCACCGTCAGCCCCGCCGCCATCGCGTGGCCGCCACCAGCGACGAGCAGCCCCGTCTCCTTCGCGGCCAGGATCGCGGCGCCCAGATCGACGCCGGAGATCGAGCGGCCCGAACCCTTGCCGACGCCGTCCTCGTCGACGGCGATGACGATGGCGGGGCGGTGCAGCCGCTCCTTGAGCCGCCCCGCGACGATGCCGATCACGCCGGGGTGCCAGCCCTGCCCCGACACCAGCGCGACGGGGGCGTTGGCGCAGGCGGCGCTCGCCTCGACCGCCGCGTCTAGCACGGCTGCCTCGATCGCGCGGCGTTCCTCGTTCAGGCGGTTCAGTTCCTGCGCGATGTCGGCCGCCTCTTGCGGGTCGCTGGTGGTGAGCAGGCGCACGCCGAGGTCGGATTTGCCGACGCGCCCACCCGCATTGATGCGCGGGCCGAGCGCGAAACCCATGTCGCTCGCACTGGGCGGGCGTGTCAGCCGCGCCGCGTCCATCAGCGTCGCCATGCCGATATTGCCGCGCCGCGCCATCACCTTCAGCCCCTGCGTGACGAGCGCGCGGTTGAAGCCCGTCAGCCGCGCGACGTCGGCGACGGTGCCGAGCGCGACGAGGTCGAGCAGGTCGATCAGCGACGGTTCCGCGCGCGCGCCGAAATGGCCGCGCGCGCGCAGCGTACGGAGCAGCGCCGCGCCGAGCAGGAAGGCGACGCCGACGGCGGCGAGATTGCCGTGGATCGCCGCCTCCGGCGCTTCGTCGAGCCGGTTCGGGTTCACGACGGCGAAGGCGTCGGGCAGCCGTGTCGCGCACTGGTGATGATCGACGACGATCACTTCGACGCCCGCCGCCTTGGCCTCCGCAATGGCGTCGAACGCCTGCGCGCCGCAATCGACGGTGACGACCAGCCGCGATCCCGCCTCGCCGATCCGGACCAGCGCGGCGCCCGAGGGACCATAGCCCTCCATCAGCCGGTCGGGGATATAGGCGCCCACGGGCACATCGAGCGCGCGGAGCAGGCGGACGAGCAGCGCCGCCGACGTCGCGCCATCGACGTCATAATCGCCGAAGATCGTCACCGCCTCGCGTGCTTCGACGGCATCGGCCAGCCGTGCGGCGGCGGCGTCCATGCCTTGAAACAGCGACGGGTCGGGCATGAAGCCGCGCAGCGTCGGCGTGCGCTGCCGGTCGAGATCGTCGCGCTCGACACCCCGCGCGAGCAGGAGCTGCGTGACGAGATCGTCAGGGGCGAGGGTGTCGCCGCTCATCTCGGCGCTCGTGCGCCGCCAGTGCCACGGCTGGCCCGCGATGGAATGCGTGATGCCCAGCGCGGGGGACGGCGGGGAATCGTTCATCGCCGCGCCTTCGCCGACAGGATGCGGGCGCGCAGCGCCCTTGCGGTTTCGATCGGGATGGCGGGAATCTCGTGCGCGGCGAACATGCTGCCGCCTGGCACGCCGAACACCAAGGTGGCAAGGCCCAGCGGGCGCTGAAGGAAGTCGGTGCGCAAATCGACGCTTTGCACGGAGGCGTGAGGAAGCAGCGTCATGCGCGGTTTCCAAAGGCCGCGCCGGATCGCGAGCTGCTCGCCCAGCTCGGTCCAGCCGTGCGCGCGGGCGCCCGCCAGCGCGCCGAAGGCGATCAGTGCCGCCGCCAGCAGCGCGAGCCAGCCCGCCGCCTGCACGTTCGCTGCCTGTCCCAGCGCCAGCGCAGCCGCGCCACCAGCCGCGACCGCCGCCGCGCCCGTCAGCCCGCCCAGCGCGATGATGCCGTGGCTTCGGCGCCAGTCGGCGTCGGCGTGCGCGTGCGCGATCGCGACTTCAGCCAGCACGGGATCGATGCTCTCCATCTGCGCGAAGGGGATGATCTGATGGTCGCGTTCCTTGCCGCCGTCGCTGGCCAGGCTTTGCAGGCGCAGTTCGTGCCAGCCGAAGCGGCGCCGGAACCAGCCGGTGACGAGGATCGCGGCCTGCACGCGGCGCACGGGGATGGCGACGTCGGTGCGCGTCGTCAGCCCGCGCGTGCGGCGCAGCGCGCGCGGCTCGCGCGTCAGGCGGAAATCCCAGTTGGCGAAGACCATCGTCGCGACGCCGCTCGCAAAGCCGATGAAGACCAGCGACAGCGCCGCGCCACTCGCGGCGACCCAGCGGTGCATGGCCAGCCAGCGGTCGAGTCCGTGGCGCTCCGCCAGCTCGGCCCAGTCCCTCGGGTCGAAGATGTTGAAATCGAACGGAAGGAAATCGTCGAAGAACTGCATGCCCGCGCCCACGACCGCCAGCGCGGCGAGCGAGAAGTTGAACAGGCCCGCGACGAGCAACTGGCGCGGTCCCATCGCGAACAGCAGCCTATCCTCCGGCTCCGCCGCCCCGGCGAGCATGGCGGTCGCCGCCGCCGCCGTGCCGCGATACGCGCGGATGACGGTGCGCAGCGCCTGCGCGGCGTCGAGGCTGATGGCGTCGAGATCCGCCTCATTCGCCTTGCCCGCGCCGCCCGCGCCGGTTTCGAAACCGACGCGGGCGATGCCGAGCGCGCGCGCGACAAGGCCCTGCTCGATGGCGACGTCCTGGATGCGGTCGAAGGGGATGGTGCGGTGCTGGCGTGACAGCACGCCGCTTTCGATCAGGATCGCATCGTCGCCGACCGCGAAACGGAAGCGCAGCCATCTGGCCCAGGAAAAGACCAGTGAGCCGAGCAGGAAGAGCAGGATCGCGGGCAGGATGAAGCCGCCCTTGCCCGTGACGCCCAAGGCGAGGATCGCGGGTAGCAGGTTGATCGACTGCGGTCCCAGCCGCGCGATCGCCAGCGCCAGTGTCGCCGGGTGCAGCCGCTGCCACGCCGGGGTGGCGGGATGGGGGAATGCGCTTTCGCTCATGCGAAGTCGGTCTGGATATGGCGGCGGATCGTCTCGCGCATCGCGGCGGCCAGGTC
>PHEM01000270.1 GCA_002842935.1 Alphaproteobacteria bacterium HGW-Alphaproteobacteria-13
CAACTCGCCCTTCCTGATCGCCAACCTTCAGGCGACGGTTCCCACCGGGCGCGATCCCTTCTCCGTCCGGCGCGACGCCAACGGCACCGCGCTCCAGGCCTCGACCGGCGCGGGCTTTCTGGGCGTCACGCCCAGCATCACGGCGATCCTGCCCAGCGAACCCGCCGTCCTGTTCGGAACCGTGGGCTACACTCACAATTTTTCGAAGAATGTCGATACCCGCATTCCCCCGGTGCAGATCGATCGTATCGAGCCGGGCGATCAGGTCAATTTCTCCGCCGGCATCGGTCTTGCGCTCAACGAGCGGACCTCGCTCAATTTCGGTTACAGCCACGCCTGGGCCTTTGGCACGAAGACGCTGACGCGGCGACTGGACGAACGCAGCGGGGAACCGGTGGGCAATCCGTTGAGCAGCATCACGCGCGACATGCAGATCGGGCGCTTCCTGTTCGGGGTCAGCCACCGTTTCAGCAAGGCGATACAGCTGAACTGGTCGGTGGATGTCGGCGCGACCGACGACGCGCCCGACCTGCGCACCGCGATCCGCATCCCGATCCGCTTCTGATCGCACGGGCGGCGTCCGCTTCCGGATGCGCACGATATCCACAGGCCGTCAGGGCGCCATAGAGTTATCCACAGGCGTCCCGAGCGCAAGCCTCCCTTGCCTTGCGACGTCCGCGCGCGCTACCAGCAGCATGATGCCCGTCCCGGCCAAACATTTCGCATAAGGTATATGATCATGACCACCAACGAGGAACTTCCTCGCCCCCGGAGCCGGGTGCTGACCAACCCCGGTCGTTATGGATCGCGCGCCATGCTGCGCGCCGCCGGTCTGGGCGACGATGATTTTCGAAAACCCCTGATCGGCATCGCGAATACATGGAGCGGGGCGATGCCTTGCAACATGCATCTGCGCGGCCTCGCCGAAAGCGTCGCGGAGGGCATCACAGCCGCGGGCGGCCGACCGTTGGAGATCAACACCGTCTCGATCAGTGACGGCATATTGGCCCGTGGCGGAGCCTCGCTCATCAGCCGCGAGATCATTGCCGACTCCATCGAGTTGGCCGCGACCGGATTCGGCTTTGACGCGATCGTCGCGATCGGCGCTTGCGACAAGACCAATCCGGGCTGCGCCATGGCCATGGCGCGCCTGAACATCCCGGCGGTCTATCTTTATGGCGGCAGCATCGCGCCGGGGAACTTCCGCGACCGGCCCGTCACCATTCAGGATATCGCGGAGATGGCCGGTGAAATGGCCACCGGGAAAGCAACGGCCGAAGACCTGGATGAACTGGAAAGAGTGGCCCTGCCAGGTCCCGGGGCCTGCGGCGGCATGTTCACGGCCAACACCATGGCATCCGCCATCGAAACGCTGGGACTGACCGTCGCCAATGCCTGCAGCGCACCCGCGCTCAGCGCGGAACGCAAACGCATCGCCTTCGAAACAGGCCAGTTGGCGGTCGACTGTCTGGTACGCGGCGTGCTGCCGCGCGATATCATCACTGTCGCGTCGGTTCGCAATGCCATTGCCGTGGTGGCCAGCATGGGCGGATCGACCAATGCGGTGCTGCATCTCATGGCCATCGCCCGCGAGGCAGGCATAAAACTCGATCTGGAAGAATTCCAGGCCGTCAGCGACCGTACGCCGCATCTGGGCGACTTCACGCCTTCCGGGCCGCATGTGATGGCCGATTTGCACGCGATCGGCGGCTTGTCCGTCGTGCAGCGCACCTTGCTCGACGCGGGCGTGCTCGACGGGTCGGTCCCAAGCGTCGATGGCCGCACCATGGCGGAGCGTCTGGAGGGCGTCGTCCGCCCGGACGATCAAACCGTCATCGCGTCGCCCGACGCTCCGTTACATGCCACGGGGGGCTGGGTCGTCCTGCGCGGCGATATCGCCCCGGAGGGAAGCGTTCTCAAGGCGACCGGCACGTCGCTGCGCCGCCATGTGGGGCGCGCTCGGGTGTTCGAATCCGAACCCGATGCCTTTCGGGCGATCTACAAAGGGCAGATCGTGCCCGGCGACACGATCGTCATCCGCTATGAAGGCCCGCGCGGTGGACCCGGCATGTCGGAAACGGCGCGCGTAACGGCCGCCGTGGTCGGCCAGGGGTTCAAGGACAGCGTGGCCCTGATCACCGATGGGCGTTTCTCGGGCCTGTCGCACGGACTGGCCGTCGGTCACATTTCGCCCGAAGCGGCGGTTGGCGGTCCCATCGCCTTGATCCGCGAAGGCGACGAAATCATCATCGATCTCGATACGCGCCGAATCGACGTTTCGGTTTCGGACGACGAAATGCACCGTCGCCGTCAAGAGTGGTCGCCGCCTGCCCTGGATGAATCGTCCAGCGTCTATGCCAAATATGCGCGTCTGGTATCATCGGCTTCGTCAGGAGCAACGACATCGGGCTAATCATTGCCGCTATCCGTCGCTGGCATATTTATCCTCCCGGCGCTTGCCGAACAGCAGGTCGCGTTCGAGCCGGGCCTTCAACTGCCGATAATAGCTGAGCAGGAAGACGTCATCCTCTTCGGCGACCGGGCGGCCGATCTTGCCGCGGATCGCGTCGGCGACCTCGCGCATCGCGCGCGGCTCGCGGGACCGCAGCACGCGCTCCAGCTCCTGCAATTCGAAGATGCCATAGACGGACAGCTCCGCCGCGCTGAAGGCGATCGCGTCCGCGACCGCGGCGCCCGCGATGTCGGCATCCAGCTTCGCGCGCTCCGCCATTACGACCCAGGTGCCCGCGATCAGGTCGCCCATCCGCATGCGGTCGCGGTTGAACAGCAGGAACAGGCTGAGCGTCAGCGACCACAGCACGCCCGCCGTGGCGGTCCAGCCCGACACCATATCCTCCACCGCGCCCGTTCCGACCATCATCAGCGGCAGGAACAGTTCCAGTTCGCGGATCAGGTTGCGCGCGACGACGGCGTCGGCGGTCAGCCGCCCGCCGTCGCGCGCGACGACGCGGATCTTCATCAGCCGCTTGCCGGGCGTCGCGGCGCGCGCGCCCAGCTCGAAACCGATGAACCAGAAGGTTCGCAGCACGAAGGCGCCCAGCATCCAGATCATCAGGGACAGGTCCGAACCCGAAGAGACGCCGATCCATATCATCGCCAGCGTGAAGGCGATCAGCACGGCCAGGATCAGCATCAGGTCGATCGTCAGCGCGCCGAGCCGCAACCCCGCGCTGGCGATCTTCAGTTCCAGGTCGACGCCCTCCGGCGTGACGAACTGCCGGATCTTGCTCGCCCGCACGGCGCGGAGGCGGGCATAGGAATCGGCGGCAGTGCGCGTCATGCGACATCCTCGCGCCGGGGGATGTAATAATAGGCGAGCCAGAAGCTGAGCATCAGCGTGCCGATGCCGTACCGCATCGCCGTGCCGGTGATGAGCTGGCGCCCGAACCCTTCGAGCAGCCCGGCGACCAGCAGCATCAGGATCACCCCGACCATCACCTTGCCCGCCGTGCGCCCGGCGTCGGACGCGGCCTGCAACCGCGTGCGCGCGCCGGGAAAGACCACCGCCGTGCCGATCCGCAGCCCCGCCGCGCCCGACAGCACGGCGGCGAACAGCTCCGTCGTGCCGTGGATGAACAGCCAGCCGCCGAAATCGACGCCCAGCCCCTTGCCCGCGAACACCGCCAGCATCGCGCCCAGGCTGATCCCCTGATAATATTCCAGCATCATCGTCGGCACGGCAAAGGCGAAACCCAGCGCGAAGGACATGATCGACACGCGGCTGTTGTGCGTGAAGAGATAGGTGGCAAAGACGTGCAGCCCCGACTGCGCCTCGCCATCCTCTCCGCCATGTCCCAGCGTCGAGCGCAGGAATTCGACCGACGCCCGCGGGTCGCGTCCGCCCGACAATTCCTCCTGCACGAAATTATAATACCATTCGGGGTTGCCGGCGACGAGCGACCAGCTCGTCAGCACGCCCAGCAGCATGACGAGCGCGATGACCAGCGTCTCCTTCCACACCGCGCGCACGGCGGCGGGCCAGTCGTAGCGCAGGAAGCGGGCGAGGCGGCTCATCCGCGACTCGCGCACGCCATAGACGAGGAAATAGCCGCGCATCGACAGCGCTTCCAGATGATCGAGCATCGCCTTGTCGAGGCTCGTCGCGCGCGCGATCGACAGCGACGACAAGGTGGCGCGATAGAGCAGCGGCAACTGAAGCAGTTCGTCGCTGCCCAGCCCTTTCGCGCCCTTTTTCTCCAATTTGGTCAGCAGCTTGTCGAAGGCGATCCAGTCGCCCTCGCGCTCGGCGCGGAAGCGGCTGGTCGAAAATCCGGGCGCGTCGATTGCCGGGGCGGGGGAAGAGGCGGCGGGCTGCATCACAGGCTCCCCTGCCGCTTGATGTCCAGATAGGTCTCGACCACGGCCGCGCCCATCGCGTCGGCGGGCACTTCCAGCACATCGGCGCCCAGCCGCTGGAGCCGGGCGATGACGAGCTGCCGGTCGCGCAGCATCGCGGCGGCGACGTTGGCGCGCGTCACGTCGGCGGCGCTTTCGGGGCGGCGGCGCTCCTCCCGCTCCACTTCCTCGTCGCGCAGGACGACGAACAGCAGCCGGTGCTTGCGCACCAGCCGCCCCGCCGCGCGGATCATCAGGTCGGCGCTGGTCGCGTCCGTGAACTCGGTGAACAGGATGATCAGCGACCGGCGG
>PHEM01000271.1 GCA_002842935.1 Alphaproteobacteria bacterium HGW-Alphaproteobacteria-13
ATCTTCCTAATCGGCCGCGCCTGAGGCAAATTGCTCGAAATCCGAATTGCCCGCATCCCCGAGCGAAGACGAGGGGCCATGCCGAGCGAAGTCGAGGCAGCGGCGGTGCGGGTTCTCGCTGCGCTCGAACGAACCCCTCGTCTTCGCTCGGGGATGCGGTGTAGATTTACGATCCGCCGCCCAGCGTGTCAGTCGCGCTTCGCCAGCCCGTTGGCGAGCAGATCGTTGGCGATGCGCGCGATGTCGGCGATGTCCGCGTCCGCATCCCACAAGCCGTAGCGCATACCGAGGAAGACGTTCATCCCGCCGATCGCCCAGGCATGGACCTCGCCGACATCGGCGCGGATTTCGCCGCGCGCCGCGCCCGATTCCAGCCGCTGGCGGATGCGCTCGACCGTCGTTTCATAATGGCGGCGATAGCTGGCGTAATCGACGAACTCGGCCTCGTCGATGATGCGGTAAAGCTCGCGATGCTCGCGCACGAAGGTCAGGAAGGATAGCAGCCCCGCGCGCTCGGCGGCGATTTCGTCGGGCGCTTCCTGAACGATCGGCGTGACATGGTCGCGCAGCCGCTCGCTCATATAGCGGACGAGCGCCTGGAAGATCTCCTCCTTCGAATCGAAATAGGTGTAGAAGCTGCCAAGCGCGGTCCCGGCGCGGCGCGTGATCGCGCTGATCGACGCTTCGTGGAAGCCGCGTTCGCCGAACTCCGCCGCCGCCGCGTCGAGCAGCTTGCGCAGCGTGCGGCGCCCGCGCTCGGTCCGCGGCGTCTTGTCGCGGCCCGCGCCCTCGGCGTCTTTCACGGCCGCCTGCGCCTGTTCCATGCCCCTTTGCCTTTCCCGTTTCCTGTCGGTCCAGCCGGACCGCCCGCGCACCGTGTCTTTTCGGCACCACTATCACGCAAAAAGCAGCGCCGCCAACTTCTAAGTTGAAACATGGTTCATGTTTCATTATTGGCCAGTGCGCGGCTTGGCAAGCACCGGGCCAAAAAAACGCGACGCCAAACACCAACGGGCGGCGGTGAGCCGCCCGGATCAGGGAGACTTTCATGCGTTCCTTCACCACCAGCCTGCGCGCGGCCGTGCTCGCCACCAGCGCCCTTTCCCTCACCGCCTTCACGCCCGCCGCCTTTGCGCAGGACGGCGCAAGCGCCGACGACAGCGGCGAGATCATCGTCACCGCGCGCCGCCGCGACGAACGGCTGATCGACGTGCCGGTCGCGATCACCGCCTATTCAGGCGAAGCGCTGGAACAGTCGGGCGCTTCCGACATCACCGCCATTTCCGACACGACGCCGAACGTCACGCTGGAAAATTCGCGCGCGACCAATTCGACGCTGACGGCCTTCATCCGCGGCGTCGGGCAGCAGGACCCGGTCGGCGGGTTCGAGGCCGGCGTCGGCATCTATCTCGACGACGTGTATCTCAACCGCCCGCAGGCGGCGGTGCTCGACATCTATGACGTCGAGCGGATCGAAGTGCTGCGCGGACCGCAAGGCACGCTTTACGGCCGCAACACCATCGGCGGCGCGATTAAATATGTCACCAAGGCGCTGCCGCAGGATTTTTCGCTCAAGCTGCGCGCGACCTATGGCACCTATGACCAGGCCGAGGGCGTGATCACCGCCAGCGCGCCGGTCGGCGACCTGCTGCGCGTCGGCGGATCATTGGCGCGGTTGTCACGCGGCGGCTTCGGCAAGAATCTGACCACCGGACTCGACAATTACAACAAGGACGTCTGGGCCGGGCGCGGCACCGTCGAATTCGGCGGCTATGGCGAACCCGTTCTGATCCGCATTTCGGGCGACTATACCAGGGACAAGTCCGATCCGCGCGGCGGCCATCGCCTGATCACCAGCCTGGTGACGGACACCCCGGTGCTCGACGACGTCTATGATACCCGCGGCGCCCTCGTCACGCCCAAACAGGATATCGAGGCTTATGGCCTGTCGATGAATGTCTCTGCGCAATTGTCGGACACCGTCACGGTGCGCAGCATCAGCACCTGGCGCAAGGACACCAGTTTCGGCCCGATCGATTTCGACGCGCTTCCCGCGGTCGACGTCGACGTTCCCGGCATCTACAAGAATGAACAGCTCAGCCAGGAATTCCAGCTGCTTTATGAAGGCGACAGGCTGAACGGGCTGGTCGGCTTTTACTATCTCGATGCCAAGGCCATCACCAATTTCGACGTGCTGCTCTACACCACAGGCGACCTGCTCGGTTTCCCGCAATTCTCGTCCTACACCGGCGGGACGGTGAAGACCGACACATGGTCGGTGTTCGGCGATTTCACCTATGACGTCACCGACCAGCTTTCGATCTCGCTGGGCGGGCGCTACACATCGGATGTGCGCGATGCACGCATTCTGAAACAGCGCCGGATCCTGGGTCCCGATCCCCAACTCGGCGGAGACGCGCCGGTTGCGCTGGTCACCGATTCCGATTTCCGGGGATCGCGCAAGTTCACCAAGTTCACGCCGCGCGCCTCGGTTTCGTTCAAGCCGACCGACGACCACATGGTCTATGCCTCCTATTCGAGCGGTTTCAAGGGCGGCGGCTTCGACCCGCGCGGCAACTCCACCGGCGCGCTCGACACCGATGGCGACGGCGTGCGCAGCTATCAGGAAATCTTCGACTTCCTGACCTTCGATCCCGAAACCGTCGACAGCTATGAAGTGGGATATAAGGGTTCGCTGTTCGATCGCCGCCTGCGCCTTGCGATCACCGCCTTCCGCGCCGATTACAAGGATGTCCAGATTCCGGGATCGGTCGGCATCGACAATGACGGCGACGGCGTGTTCGAAACCTTTGCAGGCGTCACCACCAATGCGTCCAAGGCCCGGCTCCAGGGTGTGGAAGTCGAAAGCTTTGCCACGCTGGCACGCGATTTCGCGGGCAATGGCTCCGCGATCACGCTGGCCGGCACACTCGGCTACATTGATGCGAAGTACAGGTCGTTCAACACGATCCTGTCCTTCTTCGATGCGGACGGCACCCCCGATCCGACGATTGTCGCCGCGCCCATCGATTTGGCGAAATATCGCCGGATCCAGAACACGCCGACATGGACCACATCGGGCACGCTCGGCGCGGCGTTGCCCGCCATGTCGGGGCTGCTCAACCTCTCGACCACGGTCTCCTATCGCAGCAGGACCACACAGTTCGAAGTGCCCACGCCCTACCTCGATCAAAAGGGCTATGCGCTGTGGGATGCGAATCTGGTCTGGACGGCGCCCAACGAACGCTACTCGATCGGCCTGCATGGCAAGAATCTTCTCGACAAGCAGTATAAAACGTCGGGTTATCAGTTCCTGAACATCAACCCGGTCACAGGGCAGCCGATTCTGTCTGCCGCCCCGCGGCTCCCCGATGGTGTGACGCCCAATCCTGCTTTCGGGGTTCCCGGCATCGGCTCAGCGCTGGGCACCGAAGGCGTGGTCACGGCCTTCTACGGCAACCCGCGGCAGGTCTTTATCACCGGCACGGTCAAATTCTGACCTTTTGACCAAGGGAAAAAGAAAAGGGGCGTCCAGTGGGCGCCCCTTTTTCCATGCGAGCCGTTTCGGTCCCCCCTCAGGAAAAGGCGCTGATTCCCGTGATCGCGCGGCCGAGGATCAACGCATGGACGTCATGCGTCCCTTCATAGGTGTTCACGGTTTCCAGACTGCCCGCTTAAGGCGTGGCGGCCGTTTTCCGGGCCATCGCGGCCGCGGGACTGTCGCGCGGTTCCAGTATCGCCGCGGTCTCGATCAGGTCAAGCGCGCGGCGCGCCTCGTGATAGCGGCGCGCGTCGATCAGCCATTCGTTCGCCGCCGCCGCGCCCGGCAGCGCCTCGACTTCGTCGATCGCCTGGTCGACCTGTCCCGCCGACAGATAGCGGCGCGCGCGGTCGAGCCGGGCCGAGGCGCGCGGCGATTGCGTTCCGGCGGCGCGCAGGACGAAAAGTTCGGACATCTCGCGGCGCAGTCCCGTCCACAGGCTGCCGCCGTCCTCCGCGCCGCGCCCGACCAGTTCGGGCGCCATCCGATCGAGTTCGGACCGCAATTGTTCCAGCGTGATCGGGTCGCGCGAGGTGTCGATGATCGTCTTGACGGCATTGGGCTGATCGTCGCCGAAACGCAGGCGAAGCTGCGCGTCGAGATAGCCGAGCGACAGCCCGCGATCGAGCGCGCGCCGCACGGCAAAGGCGACCAGCAGCCCTTCGGCGCGCGAGGCGTTGCCCGACGCCGATTCGGCCTGCAAGGTGATGCGCGACAGGCGCTGTTCCAGTTCCGCGACGCGGGCGGCAAGCGCGTTGGCGCCATCGACGGGCGCGACGACCAGCGCCGGGGGCGCTTCCGACGCGGCGGGTTCGGTGCCGATGGCCGTCAGGGGGGCGTCGGGCGCGGGCTGGACTTTCGTGACCGGCGGCGCGGCGCGGTCGGCCAGCAGGCGGTTCATCGCCCAGCCCCCCCCGACGATTCCGACCAGCAGCAGGATGAAAGCGCCGATGGCGAGCGCGCGAAACGACGGTCCCCTTGCCGGGACCGCGCCATGTCCCGGCGCGGCGGTGTCGAAACTGTCGATAGCCATGTGTCTCTTTCGAACGACCTCTTATTCCCCCTTGTGGCACAAAGCATGCGCCTCTGCCAACATTGCCGCGTCGTCGGGATGCGCGGCC
>PHEM01000272.1 GCA_002842935.1 Alphaproteobacteria bacterium HGW-Alphaproteobacteria-13
GAACAGCGCCTTGCGGCCGTCGGCGACGAGCACGAGGCTGTTGTGGGGAATGGTCATCGAGTTGCTCCTTCCTGTGGGAGCAACGCGCGGGTCAGTGCCGGGGTTTCGTCCCCGTCAGCGCGCGCCGTCCCATGCCGCGATCGTCGTGCGGTGAAGCAGGCGATCATAGCCGTCGAAGCCGCCCGTCGCGCGGTGCAGCACCGATCGATTGTCCCACATGATCAGCGTTCCGGCTTCCCATTCATGGCTGTAGCGGAATTCCTCGCGTCCCTGCCATTCGATCAGCTCGGCCATCAGCGGATAGGCCTCTTCCTTCTCCATCCCCTCGAAACCGATGATATAGCCGGGGCAGCCGAACAGCCCTTCGCGCCCGGTTTCGGGATGCTTGCGGATGAAGGGATGAAGCTGGGTCGCCATCGCCTCTTCGCTGGGCATGATGTCCATGCTGCGGCCGCTCTTGGCGTCCTTTTCGCCATAGACGCCGGAAGGCGCATAGGGACCGCGCGCGCTGTGGATCGCCTGCACGCCCTCCAGGCGGCGGCGCAGCTTGTCGGGCATCGCGTCGAGCGCGGCGTGCTGGTCCGAAAAGTCGGTGTTGCCGCCGACCGGCGGGATGGTGATGCCGTAGAGGCAGGTGCCCGCAGGCGGATTTTCCTGAAAGCTCCAGTCGCTGTGCCAGTTTTCGGCAAAGATTGGCGTCGTCTCGTCGGCGCGGCGCTGAATCGCGATGATATGCTCGCGCCCCGGAATCGGCTTGACGAAAGGATCGACGCCGAAGCCGCCGAAATAGACGGTGAAGCGTTCGAGGTCGTCGTCGCTGATATTCTGGCCCGGAAAGGCAAGGACATGATGCTCCAGCCACGCCGCGCGGATTTCGGCGACGGTGTCGGCTTCGATCGGCCGCGACAGATCGACGCCCGTCACGTTCGCGCCGCACGCCTGATCGCTAGGGGCGATGTGGATGGTCATGCGCGAATGCTGCGACGAACGGACGGGAAGGTCAATGCCCGACATGGGGATCGCGCGTCACCCGATAGGCGGAGGCGGCGCGGGAGGCGGCGGGGGCGGAGGAATATTGGGGGTTTCGAACGACTCCCCGATCGAGAGTGTCCGCCCCTCGCATTGGAATATCCGGTGATGAAGCAGGGCGCGCTGCCAATGCCCTACCAACTGCAAATGGTCCCGCGAGGCGAAGGCGATGCCCTGGCCGCTGTCGGCTTGCCGCTCGAGCCGCTTTGCCTGTTTCTTGAGTTGGGCCAGCGTCTTCAGGCAGGCGGCGTCATCGGTATATGTCATGGTCCTGGGAACCGAATCCGGCAAGAAACCGTGCGTCACGTCGACCAGTGTATAGTCGGGCGCGATCCGGTGCGCGGCGCACCCCGAAAGCAGAAGGATCGCCGCAAGAAGGGAAGGTCGCAGCATAATCCCTCGCCATCAATCCCGCCGGGTGACGCCGATCACCGCCGTCATCGGTAGTTCGCCGTAAAGATGCGGGAACAGCGCCCCGCCGCGCGCTTCTTCCCACCGCAGCGCGTCGCCCAGCGCCGCAAGGTCGACCTCGGCGACGACCAGCCCGCTTTGCCCCGCGAAATGCTTTTCCAGCGTGGCTTCGAGCTGATCGGCCGCCGACAGGTGGATATAGCCGTCGGCGATATCCACCGGCGCGCCGCGAAACACGCGCTCGCGCTCGAAATCGGTCCATTGCGGCGCGGTCAGCACCTTGAAGGCCGTCGCCGCGTTCATTCGGCCATGCTCATTCGGCCATGCTCATTCGGAAGGCGCCTCCGTCGCGGTTTCGATGGCCTCCGCCTCTTCCTCGTCGCTCTCCTCGATCAGCGCGGCAGAGACGACATGCTCGTCCTTGGCGACGTCGAACAGGCGCACGCCCGCCGATCCGCGCCCGATGACGCGCAGGCTGCCCAGACCCATGCGGATCAGCTTCGCCTGATCGGTGACGAGCATCAGCTGATGCGCTTGCGTCGCGGGGAAGCTGGCGACGACGGGACCGTTGCGGGCGATATTGTCGATGTTGGTGATCCCCTGTCCGCCGCGTCCGGTGCGACGATATTCATAGGCGGACGACAGCTTGCCATAGCCATTGGCGCACACCGTCAGGATGAACTGCTCGCGGCCCGCAAGCTCCGCGAAGCGGTCGGCGTCCATGTCCGGCGCGCCGTCCTTTTCGGCCTTCCACGGGGCGAAGCGCAGATAATCCTCGCGTTCGTCCTGGTCGCGCATCCCGCCGCGATGGAGGATCGACAGCGAAATGACCTCGTCGCCCTCCGCCAGCCGCATGCCCCGGACGCCGGTCGAATTGCGGCTCTGGAACTCGCGGACATCGTCGCCCGCGAAGCGGATCGCCTTGCCCTGGCGCGTCGCCAGCAGCACGTCGTCATTCTCGTCCAGCAGGGCGACGCCGATCAGCCGGTCGTCCTCGTCCTCGCCCTCGAACTTCATGGCGATCTTGCCGTTCGAGGGGACGTTGGTGAAGGCGTCCATGCTGTTGCGCCGCACATTGCCCTTCGCGGTCGCGAACATGACGTGCAGCTTGCCCCATTCGGCCTCGTCCTCGGGCAGCGGCAGCACGGTGGAGATCGTCTCGCCCTGCGCCAGCGGCAGCAGGTTGACCATCGGCCGTCCGCGTGTCGCCGGACCGCCTTCGGGCAGGCGCCACACTTTCATGCGATAGACCTTGCCCATGGTCGAGAAGAACAGCACCGGCGTGTGGGTCGAGGTGACGAAAAGCTCGGTGACGACATCCTCGTCCTTGGTCGCCATGCCCGCGCGGCCCTTGCCGCCGCGCCGCTGCGCGCGGAAGGTGTCGAGGGGCGTGCGCTTGATATAGCCGTCGAGCGTGACGGTGACGACCATCTCCTCGCGCTCGATCAAATCCTCGTCGTCGATGCCGTCGGCGGCGGGGGCGACGAGCGTCTTGCGCGGAGTCGCGAATTCGGCACGCACCGCCACCAGCTCCTCGCGCATCACCGCATAGAGTTTGGCGCGGTCGGCGAGGATGCTCAAAAGCTCCTCGATCTCGGCCGCCAACTCGCCGAGTTCCTTGCCGATCTCGTCGCGGCCGAGCGCCGTCAGGCGGTGCAGGCGCAGATCGAGGATCGCCTTCACCTGTATTTCGGACAGGCGATAAGTGGAGGCTTCCTCCATCTCCCCCTCGATCGCTTCGACCAGGCGGATATAGGGCGCGATCTCGCCGATCGGCCATTCGCGCGCCAGCAGCGCCTCGCGCGCCAGCGCCGGGCTGGCCGATCCGCGAATGATGCGCACCACTTCGTCGAGGTTGCTGACCGCGACGACAAGGCCCAGCAAGATGTGCGCGCGGTCGCGCGCCTTCGCCAGCTCATATTTGCAGCGGCGCGTGATGACCTCTTCGCGGAAGGCGATGAAGGATGTGAGAATATCCTTCAGCCCCAGCATTTCCGGGCGCCCGCCGCGAATCGCCAGCATGTTGGCGGGGAAGCTCGACTGCGCGGGCGTGTGACGCCACAACTGGTTGAGCACCACGTCGGGCGTCGCGTCGCGTTTCAGGTCAATGACGATGCGCACGCCTTCGCGGTTCGATTCGTCGCGGATGTCGGCGACGCCCTCGATCCGCTTGTCGCGCGCCGCCTCGGCGATTTTTTCGACGAGACCCGACTTGCCCACCTGAAAGGGGATGGAGGTGAGGACGATGGAGCGGCGGTCGCCCTTGCCTTCCTCGACATCGTGCGTGGCCCGCATCATCACCGAGCCGCGCCCAGTGGCATAGGCGCTGCGCGCGCCGCCTTGTCCCAATATCATCGCGCCGGTCGGGAAATCGGGACCGGGGATGATCTGCATCAGCTCTTCGGTCGAAAGCGCCGCGCCGCCTTCGAGCTGGCGGTCGATCAGCGCCAGGCAGGCGTCGATGACTTCGCCCAGATTGTGCGGCGGGATGTTGGTCGCCATGCCGACCGCGATCCCGCCCGCGCCGTTGACGAGCAGGTTCGGGAAGCGCGCGGGAAGGACCGTCGGCTCTTCCCGGCTCGCGTCGTAATTGGGCTGGAAATCGACCGTGTCCTTGTCGAGATCGGTCAAAAGCGCCATCGCCGACTTGGCGAGCCGCGCCTCCGTGTAACGCATCGACGCTGGCGGATCAGGGTCCATCGATCCGAAATTGCCCTGACCGTCGATCAGCGGCACGCGCAGCGACCAGTCCTGCGTCATGCGGGCGAGCGCGTCATAGATCGCGCTGTCGCCGTGCGGATGGTAGTTGCCCATCACGTCGCCGACGATCTTCGCCGATTTCTTGTAGGGACGGCCGGGAACGAAGCCGCCTTCTTGCGCCGCATAAAGGATACGGCGATGCACGGGCTTCAACCCGTCGCGCACATCGGGCAGCGCGCGGCTGACGATCACGCTCATCGCATAATCGAGGTAACTCGTCTTCATCTCGTCGACGATGTTGATCGGCGACACGCCGTCGTCAGACGGCTGCATAGGCGTATTTTCTTCGGTCAAGACCCGGCCTTTTTTCATTCTTTCGGGAGGTGGATTCCGTCTAGCCGATGAGGGTGGGAAAGGCCAGCGATTCGCGGCTTTTCCGGCAGATTTTTTGTAGGTCGAAAGGCCGCCAAAACGTCGCCCCCGCGCAGGCGGGGGCCGCTGTCGGCGTAGCGC
>PHEM01000273.1 GCA_002842935.1 Alphaproteobacteria bacterium HGW-Alphaproteobacteria-13
AATCACAGTTCCCGCCCTTGGCGAATCCGTTACCGAAGGCACGATTGCCGAATGGCTAAAACAGCCCGGCGATGCAGTCGCCGCCGATGAGCCCATCGTCAGCCTCGAAACCGACAAGGTCGCGGTTGACGTGCCTTCGCCGGTGGCGGGCGTCATGTCCGAACACCGCGTTGCGGTGGGCGACACGGTCGAAGTCGGCGCGGTGATCGCGGTGGTGGATGAAGGCGCGACTGCCTCTGCCCCCAAACCCCCACCCACGCCCACGCCTGCCCCGGCGGCGGCCAAGGCTGATACGGCTGCGCCCGCTCCGGCGGCGTCCGAGGAACTGCTGAATGCGGCGCAGACCCTGTCGCCCGCGGTGCGCCGCGCGGTGCTGGAACACGGGGTTGACCCCTCGACTATCAAGGGCAGCGGCAAGGACGGGCGGCTGACCAAGGAAGATGTGCTCGCCGCCGCCAATGCCCAGCCCGAAGCCGCCCCGGCGGCTGCCCCCACCGCGCCTGCCGCCACCTCCGCCGCGCCGGGCCGCCAGGAAGAGCGCGTCAAGATGACGCGCCTGCGCCAGACGATCGCCAAGCGGCTGAAGTCGGCGCAGGACAATGCGGCGATGCTGACCACTTTCAACGACGTCGACATGACGGCGGTGATCGAGGCGCGCGGCCGCTACAAGGATCTGTTCGAGAAGAAGCATGGCGTCCGGCTGGGCTTCATGGGTTTCTTCACCAAGGCGGCCTGCCTCGCGCTCAAGGACATTCCGGCGGTCAACGGCCGCATCGACGGCGACGAGATCGTCTATAACAATTATATGGACATCTCGGTCGCGGTCAGCGGGCCGAGCGGCCTCGTCGTGCCGGTGATCCGCAATGCGGAGAGCCTGAGCTTCGCCGACATCGAAAAGACGATCGGCGATTTCGGCAAGCGCGCCAAGGACGGCACGCTGACCATGGACGACATGGCGGGCGGCACCTTCACCATTTCGAACGGCGGCGTCTTCGGCTCGCTGATGTCGACGCCGATCATCAATCCGCCGCAGTCGGCGGTGCTGGGTCTCCACCGCATCGACGAGCGGCCGGTCGTGGTGGGCGGACAGATCGTCATCCGCCCGATGATGTATCTGGCACTCAGCTATGACCACCGCCTGATCGACGGGCGCGAGGCCGTGACCTTCCTCAAGACGATCAAGGAAGCGATCGAGGACCCGACGCGGCTGCTGATCGACCTGTAAGCCTGTTCCCGCCACTCTTCGTCATTCCCGCGAAAGCGGGAACCCAGTCGAAGGGGGCAACTGGATCCCCGCTTTCGCGGAGATGACGAGAGAAGAAACATGAGCGAACAACCCTACGACTATGACGTGCTTGTCATCGGTGCCGGTCCCGGCGGCTATGTCGCGGCGATCCGCGCGGCGCAACTGGGGCTGAAGACCGCCTGCGCCGAAGGGCGCGAGACGCTGGGCGGAACCTGCCTCAACGTCGGCTGCATCCCGTCGAAGGCGATGCTGCACGCGTCGGAATATTTCGAGGCGGCGGCTGGCGGCGCGATGGCCAAAATGGGCATCAAGGTGAAGCCCGAACTCGACTTGCCCGCGATGCACGGCCAGCGCACCGACGCGGTCAAAGGGCTGACCGCGGGCATCGAATATCTGTTCAAGAAGAACAAGGTCGACTGGCTGAAGGGCTATGCCGCCTTCACCTCCGCCGATACCGTCGAAGTCGCGGGCAAGGCGGTGCGCGCGAAGAATATCATCATCGCGACGGGATCGTCGGTGACGCCGCTTCCCGGCGTCGCGGTCGACAATGACAAGCAGGTCATCGTCGATTCGACCGGCGCGCTCGAACTGGCGAAGGTTCCGGGGCACATGGTCGTGATCGGCGGCGGCGTGATCGGGCTGGAGCTTGGCAGCGTGTGGCGCCGCCTCGGCGCCAAGGTTACGGTGGTCGAGTTCCTCGACCAGATCCTGCCCGGCATGGACGGCGACGTCCGCAAGGAAGCGAACAAGATCTTCAAGAAGCAGGGCATCGACTTCAAGCTGAAAACGAAAGTCACCAAGGCCGAAGTGAAGGGCAAGAAGGCCGTGCTGACGCTGGAACCAGCCGCTGGCGGCGAGGCGGAGACGCTGGAGGCCGATGTCGTCCTCGTCGCGATCGGGCGCAGGCCCAACACCGACGGGCTGGCGCTCGACAAGGCGGGGCTGGCTACGAACCAGCGCGGGCAGGTCGAGACCGACCATGATTTCCGTACCTCGGTTCCCGGCATCTGGGCGATCGGCGACGTGGTCCCCGGCCCGATGCTCGCGCACAAGGCCGAGGATGAAGGTATCGCCTGCGCCGAGAATATCGCGGGCCAGACCGGCATCGTGAACCACGACGTCATCCCCTCCGTCGTCTATACGATGCCGGAGATCGCGAGCGTCGGGTTGAGCGAGGAAGCGGCGAAGGAGCGCGGTGAGGTGAAGGTCGGCAAATTCCCGATGATGGCCAACAGCCGCGCCAAGACCAACCACGAACCCGACGGCTTCGTGAAAGTGATCGCCGATGCCAAGACCGACCGCGTGCTCGGCGTCTGGTGCATCGCCAGCGTGGCGGGGACGATGATCGCGCAGGCGGCGCAGGCGATGGAATTCGGCGCGACCAGCGAGGATATCGCCTATACTTGCCATGCCCATCCGACGCACAGCGAGGCGATCAAGGAAGCGGCGATGGCGGTGACGGGCAAGCCGATCCACATCTGACGGGCAAGGGGAGAAACGACATGGCGGCAAGGCATTGGCTCACGGGGGCGGCTTTGCTTGCCCTGTCCTTCACGAGCGCGACCGCGATGGCGGCGCCCGACCTGACGGCGGCGAACGCGCGGCTGACGGCGCTGCTCGACAAGGAATATCCGTCGCTCGACGCGATCTATCGCGACCTGCACATGCACCCCGAACTGGGGATGCAGGAAGTCCGCACGGCGGGCATCCTCGCGCAGAATCTGCGCAAGGCGGGCTTCACCGTGACCGAGAAGGTCGGGGGCACGGGCGTCGTCGCGGTGCTGAAGAACGGCGACGGGCCGACGTTCCTGGTGCGCGCCGACATGGACGGCCTGCCGATGGAGGAAAAGACCGGCCTGCCTTATGCCAGCAAGGCGCGCGCCACTTATGAGGGGCGCGCGACGGCGGTGATGCACGCCTGCGGGCATGACACGCATGTCACCTATCTGATCGGCGTCGCGCGGGCGCTGTCGGCGATGCGCGACAGCTGGTCGGGTACCGCCGTGCTGATCGGCCAGCCCGCCGAAGAAAGTCTGGAGGGCGCGCGGGCGATGCTCGCGGATGGGCTGTTCACGCGCTTTCCCAAGCCCGATTTCGGTTTCGCGGCGCATGTCGGACCGCTGCCGGCCGGAACCGTCTCGATCAAGGCGGGCGCGTCGTCGTCGGCGTCGGACAGCTATTCGATCACTTTCCACGGGCGCGGCGGCCATGGATCGATGCCCTCGGCGACGATCGACCCGATCCCGATCGCGGCGCGCTTCGTCACCGACGTCCAGACCGTGATCAGCCGTGAAAAGGACGCCGCAACCTTCGGCGTGCTGACGGTCGGCGCCTTCAACGCGGGCAGCGCGCCGAACATCATCCCGGACGCCGCCGAAGTGAAGGTCAATTTGCGCTCGCAATCGCCCGCGGTCCGCGATCTGCTCAAGACCGGCACGGCGCGGATGGCCAAGGCGGCGGCGGCGATGGGCAACGCGCCCGAACCGACGATCCGCTATCTCACTGGCGCGGCGGTGATGATGAACGACGAATCGATGGCGGAAACGGCGCGGCAGGCCCTGACGCCGATATTCGGCAAGCAGCTCGTCTTCGCGCCCGCCAGTGTGCCGCCCATGTCGGGCAGCGAGGATTTCTCCGAATATGTCGATGCGGGCGTGCCGTCGCTCTTCTTCGGGATCGGCGGCTATGATTCCGCCGTGCTGGCCGATCTGAAGGCGAAGGGAGAGCCGGCGCCGACCAACCATTCGCCGTTCTTCGCGCCCATGCCCGAACCGGCGATTCGCAATGCCGTGACGGCGATCATCCTGTCGATCGTCGGCGGCGTGCGGCCCGAGGCAAAATAAGGGTCGGCGATGCCCGACATCGACAATGCCCTGCTGGTCCGCCTGCTCGACCTGATCGGCATCGGCGTTTTCGCGCTGTCGGGCGCGCTGATGGCCGTGCGGTTGCGGCAGACGCTGGTGACGGCGGGCTTCTTCGCACTGGTCACGGGCGTCGGCGGCGGCAGCGTGCGCGACCTGCTGATCGGCGCGCCCGTTTTCTGGGTGCAGGACGGCGCCATCGCGGCGGTGTGCATCGCCATCGCCTTCGCCGTATGGATCACCCCCGAACGCTGGTGGCCGGGACAATTGCTGGAATGGGCCGACGCCGTGGGGCTGGCCGCCTATGCCGTGTTCGGCACGGCCAAGGCGATGGCGTGGGGCGTGCCGCCCATGCCCGCGCTGCTGATGGGCGTCATCACCGGCTGCGTCGGCGGGACGATCCGCGACGTGCTGGCCGGGGTGCCGTCGATCATCATGCGTCCCGAAGTCTATGTGACCGCCGCCGCGCTGGCCTCCGGCCTGTTCCTGCTGCTGCTGTGGCTCGGCG
>PHEM01000274.1:0-1741 GCA_002842935.1 Alphaproteobacteria bacterium HGW-Alphaproteobacteria-13
ATCGAGGAGGAAAATCAGCCCCTACACATCACCGCCAAAGCCGCCTGACGATGGCCCACGGCCACAGCCGAAATTACACCACCTTGACGGACGCGACCTGCGGTGGCGGCGCGCCCTGACACTCCAGTGTTGATTTACGCGCTGACGCCAGGGACCTCCTTTCCGGGATCCCGTGCCCGGTTGACCAGCGGTCGCAAAGAGGAACGTGCCTATCTCAAAGTTCTTCTCGAGCGTGCCTATCCGGCATTTGCGAGAAATCTCGATCCCGCCATTCTAAGGCTCAATGTCGGAGATTCATGGGGCTCGCTTGTTCAACAGGCTGAGGAAAAGCTCGCAACACCGCCGCCACATTTGACCCAGCGTTTTCGTGAAGCGCTCGCGACAGTGTTCGGTGAGCCGGTGCGTGAGAGAATGGATCAGGAATTGCGAGGCGACCCTGCATCAAAGAAAAAGGCTCTTACGCCAACTGCATTCGTAGGCAAACTTCGCAGAGCCCTCGCGCTTGCAACGCTCCGCCATCAACCGCCCGATCTCGTTATCCTCGACGAATTCCAACGTTACCGGCAAATCCTGGATGACCGTGATGCAGACCCGCTTCTGGCGGCATTGTTGAATCCACCGGCTTCCACGAAACGACCAGCGATCTTGTTGCTTAGTGCGACACCTTACCGGCTCTTGAGTACCAGGTGGGAGGAAAGCCAAGGCGTACTGGCACACGCCGAGTTGCTCGAACTAGTCGGCTTTTTGGCCGGCGCCGGCGCTCGGGCGAAGGCAAAGGACTTGTTTGCCCGGTTCGGTGACAAACTTCGCGACATTGCGGCCCACGTCAATGGTGACCACCCTGACCGAGAGGCGGAAATCACTGAGGCGGGTGAAATTCGCGATGCGCTGCGGGCTCTCTTGACGCCGGTGATTTCCCGCACTGAACGGGACAGCGTAGCATCTGTCGACATGCTCGCAGCCACCAGTTTTCTCGATGCAAAGCCCAGCGCAGAAGATTTCCGCGTCTACCGCCATCTCGTGGAGTGCTTCGAAAAGGACGGGAGTTACGCGTTGCCATACTGGTCGTCGGTGCCGCTGCCGGCGCAATCGCTCGGGCCGCGCTATATGGCTTGGAAGCGAGCGACTATCAAAGCTGCGCCAAAGCTCACCAAGATGACGCGAGAGGGGCGAAATCGTCTCGAAGCTCCTGCAAGCTGGCCCGACGCAAAGCTCAGAGCGCTGAACGTCATTGCACCGCCCAAGCTACTTTCGTTGCCGTGGGTCGCGCCTTCCTTGCCATGGTGGCCACTCGACGGAGGCTGGAAGGAGGCCGGGGGTGATCCGAAGCTCCTTATGTTCAGTCGGTTTCGCGCAACGCCACCAAGCGTGTCTGCGTTACTGAGTTTCGGTGTCGAGGCGCACAACCTGCCGAATGCCCGGGGTGGTTATGAAAAGGCCTATCGACGGCGGCGTTTCAAACTCTCAGCACTACCGGGTCCGGTCTTGGCAGCCTTTCACCCGTCACCTTGGCTGATCCAGAACACAGATCCGTTGGAGGCGAAAGGCGTTAAGCTCGCGGATGCACGCAAGGTTGTTCGTCGCCAGATCCTCGCGAACCTTCCCAAGGGTATCGTGAAAAAAGGCACTGCAAAGGCACGAAGGGCACACCGCTCGATAGCGATCGTAATCGGTGCAATCGAGAGCCGGGCGGCGATGCTCGATCTGTCTTCCCAAGCGTGGAGCGGCGTCATCGGCGATG
>PHEM01000274.1:1881-6494 GCA_002842935.1 Alphaproteobacteria bacterium HGW-Alphaproteobacteria-13
TGATCGCTTGTCTCCACTCGAGCTTGAGGATCTCGTTGACCACGCGATGGGTGCTCCGGGAATTGTCCTGGGGCGTGCGCTTTACCGGCACGATCCATCAGTTCTCCATCCAGGTCGGTTTGCCGAGCTTGTTGAGCTTAGCTGGCAGGGTTTTCGGACCTATCTCGATAACCCTGTGATCCTATCGTCACTGCCGGGGATCAATGCTGTCGACAAGGTAATGCGTGCTTCCGTTGAAGGCGGACTGGAGAGTGTTCTGGATGAACACTGCTGGTTTCGAACTCAGAATCTGCCTGAAGGCGCACCCGGCTTGCTCAAAGACATTTACGCCTCGCTCGGCCTGCGCGCCGGCAGCTTCAGCTTTCATGGTCTCGGCGGACAGAAGCACAAGATACCTGTTCGTTGTCATGTTGCGGTCCCTTTCGGCGACGCGGAGGCCGAACCGGTGTCCAAAAGCACGACTGTATCGGCAGCACCCGCACGCCCTGACGAAGTGCGCCGCAGCTTCAACACCCCTTTCTGGCCGCATGTCCTTGCAACCACCTCAGTTGGTCAAGAGGGGCTAGACTTCCATCCCTGGTGCTCGCGCGTTGTTCATTGGGACCTGTCATCGAACCCATTGGATTTGGAACAGAGGGAGGGACGTGTTCAACGCTTTGCAGGGCTGGTCGTCAGGCGCCGCCTTGCGGAACACCTCAAAGACGTCGTCCTGAATGGTGGCCTGCCCGGCTCCCCATGGCTGCGCCTTCAGAGGCTCGCCGGTGATCTGGCCGACGCTAGCGGACTACGACCTTGGTGGGTGTTCGATGGTGCCGAAGTGCAACGGCACGTCTTTGAACGCCCCTTCGGCCGCGACATGGTGCAATTTGCTCGGCTTCGTGAGCAACGACTGATCTATCGATTGGCTCTCGGCCAACCCAATCAGGAGGACTTCATCGATGTCCTCGCCCAAGGTGGCGCGGTTACGCGAGCTGTGCTCCGCCCGCTCGTCTTGGATTTGTCGGCAATGGGCCTGCGGCAGGTGAGCGAGAGGACTGCGCTGCCCCTGTCGAAGGGGCACCGTGACGGCCAGGTTGAATTGTGCTCAGACCTTGGCTTCTCGCTTGTTGGTGAGCACATAGCTCGAAGAGTTACCGATGTGACCAGGCCATGCACTTGATCGACACCGTTGGCAGGCTTGCAAGGGAATGCCTAATTCATGCCCGGGGCTGATGAGGTGGTATTTCGACCAGAATGTAAGGCATGGCTGACGCAAGATCTGACCAATTGAAGTCGTAGCTCCCCGTCAGCGTGATAGGCTGGCCATAGCCACCGGTCTTGTAGGTCATGGTGTTCCCAGACATGTATTGAGATCCGTGCCGGAAATCGAAGTCGCTCGTGACGTCAGAATATGATGTCTGATCGACGTAGTGCCGATGGTCGGTTGCCACGAGCATAAAGCCGATGTCTGCCACATCAGCGCAACTCTCCAGCCGCGCTATGTCCTTGAACACATCGTACCGGTTGTTCGGTTCGCGATGATTTTCGCGCTTGAAGAATTTGAGCTCGATAGCGCATCGCCAATCACGCGCTTGATTGTCAGTCAGCCGAAACCAGATATCGATTCTTCCTCGCTTGCCATCGGCGCCGCGCAGGGGCTTTTCGAGCTCGACGGAGAATGTCTCGCGCTCACTCATGATCTCTAAGTCAGCTGCCGTCGCGATGATCCGCCCTAAATGCAGTTGGAGGGTTGCCTCACTTTCGCACCGCACACGTCCACCGTTTATTTGACGGAAAAGTGTCGGGACAGAGAGATTTACGATGTTTCGCAGTCGCTGAATTGTCACGAGGGTGGGCACCATTTGAAATGTCGGTTTGCTGGCAGCAGCGCGACACATCTGTCGTTGAGCCGCTGCTTGGCTCGCCTGATGGATTTACGCAGAGATTGACTCTGCTTTCCATCTTTGATTTTCTGATCCCGCGCATTCCCAATCAGATCCGCACGCCACCTTGGAAGGGTGCGTCGTGATTTCATCTAATTGTAGTTTGATCGTCGTTGCCGCAATGATTTGCGTCTCGGCCGCGAAGGCTAGGGAAGTCGATCTTGTCAATTTTTCTCCGTTTTTCGCTACCGCCAAAAATGAGCAAAGGGCTGTCGCAATCGCGTTAAGCACCCACTTTGAAGGGTTGGTTGAGCCGGCCGATGCGCGCCAAAGCGCCGATAGAACCCACGCTATTGGCGGAAACGACCCGTCAGGACTTTTCGAACCGAAACATCCGGCGATCATGGCGCCTTCCACCTCGTCATCGTGCCTGCAGAATGGGTATCGCCCGACTTGGTGGTTGTCTCCTGAGGTGGAGAACCGCCGAGTAGCTTATTTTGCAGCAATGTCCGCAATAGCTTGCGAAAACGGGCTTCCTGAGAGCCTTCTCGACGCGGTCATTGCTCAGGAATCAGGATACAAGGCTTGGGCACTAAGTGGGGCGGGTGCGATGGGCATGATGCAGGTCATGCCGGGAACAGCGAGAAATCTAGAGCTATGGAACCCTTGGGATGCGCTGGCCAACATGAGGGCGGGGGCACGCTACCTTCGTCAGCAGCTTGATCGCTTTGGACGCGTCGATCTGGCCTTGGCTGCTTACAATGCGGGGCCAGAACGTCGTTCACTCGCGCTGGGCAGCATTCCTGCAATCCCGGAGACCCGTAATTACGTGCAGGCCATCACAACCAACTGGGTGCGCCTCACTAAACTTGGGGCCCCAAATTCGATCGTTGCCTCGCGGGCTATGGCGGCCAACCTCGCAGTACGAGACTCAGGCTACCGCGAGGTATCCCTCATAACCTACGTGGGCACGAATGCTGCGAACCCGATATAGTGCGCATACAGGATGGCGATGGCCAGAATGCTTGGAAAACCGCACAGGTAGCTGAGTTGAAAATGCAGCCAAACTTTTGGGAACCACAGCAACCAGCGCACCACTGACCCCAACGGCGGCGCGATCACTCCCGTACGGATGTCGTAGATCGTCTTGAGGAGCGCACACCCCGAGCAAATCGCAGCGAGCAGCCCAACCGCGGCATAGAGATGGGTCCACGCTGCGATGTTCTCGGGCCCCATGCGTACTCGATCAGGCCTGAAGGGTCTGGCTGTTCTGCATGACGCGCTCCTGGTGCGAGAGAAGCAAGTCATATGCTCGCCGCGCGGCTTCGTGGATTACAGCCGGACGCAGATCCACTTCGATCGAGCCTCGCCGGCAGGTCAGCACCTCGAGGTAGAAGCTCTTTAGGCTCTCTGTGGCCAGGAAGACGGATTGTTCCGCATAGGCCCGCGGATCGTGGAGCAGAGCGACGCTGATCTTGGCGCGAACGTGGTCCATCCCAAGTTCGTCAAAAATGCGGTCACGCAGGTCGTCGGTAAGAGGATTGGTCTGCTTGAGTATCTTGTGAAGCTTGGGGCGCGAGAGATGCATACGATCGGCGAGATGCGCTGGAAGTATGCCCTGGCGCGCAAGCTCAGCATTGATGAGCTGCTTGTATTGATCCTGCTCACACCCTCCCGGGTTGGGGCTGGCAAAAGCGAAGACGGGTTCACTGCCCGGCGGGCTGCTTGGCTTGAAGACCGTCTCAGGCGTCAAGTTCCTGTGAGGCATGCTCCCTTCCTCCCACGGCAAAACGTCTATGGGATGGCATAAGCTGTCAAGAGTCTTAAGAAGCGCGCAATTCGCCTGCGGAAATTACCTATAGAAGATTATGCTTTACCGCGAGGTATACTACGAAGGGTACGAGAGACTTATCGGAACCGGATTTTTCGCTGACATCCTTCATCTTGGCTCGCATCATATCGTAATCAGCTGACCACTCAGGTGTGACCTCAAGATGGATCCGGATATCGCCTTCGATGGGATACTCGGCAAGGAACTCTTCAAGCTCGAACCTAGAAATCCCGTGGGGTTTTAGCCTTGCGCAGGCAGCCTGAACGGTCATCCGCATCGTCTGAAATCGGCGGGTTTGCTTGGAAAACGCAGCCATCGCATCCACCAGCAGTTCAAAGCACTGTTG
The DNA here is from genome assembly GCA_002842935.1 of Alphaproteobacteria bacterium HGW-Alphaproteobacteria-13. Taxonomy (GTDB): domain Bacteria; phylum Pseudomonadota; class Alphaproteobacteria; order Sphingomonadales; family Sphingomonadaceae; genus Sphingopyxis. The sequence goes on from PHEM01000274.1 coordinate 5,921, forward strand.
GCTCACGAATATACGGACGTTGCGCGTTCCTGCGGCCATTGACGGGTTATCCAGGGCATGTGTCGGCCGACACAATGATCCAAAATTGTAAATTTGGCGAATCCGGGGCGGGGGCTTCGAGTCGGACTATCAATTTCCCGTCCCGGCAATTGGGTTTCCCGCGCGGGGAAACAACATCACCTCAAAAGGGAAACGCGGTTACTCAAACAGCAAACGCATTTCCCTTATGGGGAAATAATAGGCGAGCCAAAGTCCGCAATTTGGAAATCTTGCGATTCGTTTGCGTGCCTAAACTGCCTCTTAATTGCTACCGGAAGCGCTGATCTGTTCATTCTGAATGCCGTGACAATCACGGTGTTTGGATAAGGACATGACGAATATGAAACTCACGATGAAAGGGAAGGGCGCCGCGCTCATCCAGGGGGTCGCTGTCGCCGCGGTCGCCAGCCTGCTCGGCAGCGAAGTCGCAATGGCTGGTGCGGACACGACCTTCAACACCGCGCTCACCTCGTTCACAGGCTTCCTCGAAGGTTCGGGCGGCAAGATCATCACCGTGCTCAGCCTTGCCGGCGGG
>PHEM01000275.1 GCA_002842935.1 Alphaproteobacteria bacterium HGW-Alphaproteobacteria-13
ATCCAGCCTGCAACCTATCCGCCTCGCCCAACACCATAGCAAACACCACGACGCCGAGCACCAAGGCCGATCACCAGTCATTCATGCCATCTCCTTGGGAACGCGCAGGAACCACATATCGAGGACTTGTGTTGATGCGGTACGGACTCTTATGTCCGTTTGTGTCTCGACTTCGCTCGACACGAACGGGAAATCGAAACAATTTTGCTCTAACTTGGCTGCTCTATCGAAAGAGGACTCTATCTTGACCGAAACCGCCGCCGCCGCCCGCAAAAGCCTCTGGTCGCGCGCGCGGGACATGGCGATGCAGGCGCCGCCCGAGCGCAACCGCTATGTCGATTTCCTGCGCGCGCTGTCGATCCTGGCCGTCGTCGTCGGCCATTGGCTGGTCGCCGCGCCCTATATGAAGGACGGCGCGGTCGAGGGCGGGCATCTGCTCGGCATCCTGCCTTGGACGCAGTGGCTGACTTGGGGGTTCCAGGTCATGCCGCTCTTCTTCCTCGTCGGCGGCTTTTCCAACGGCATGTCCTGGGCCGCGACGCGCCGGAACGGCGGCAGCTATTCCGGCTGGTACGGCGGGCGGCTGCAACGGCTGATCAATCCCGTGCTGCCGCTGTTCCTGATCTGGACGATGTTCGCGCTGTTCGGCACGGCGCTGGGGGTCGAGCGCGGGGTCGTCGCGATGGCGGCGCAGCTGGCGCTGATTCCCGTCTGGTTCCTGTCCGTCTATCTGACGATTGCCGCGCTGGTGCCGTGGAGCTGGGCGGCGTGGCGGCGTTTCGGGATGCTGTCCTTCTGGGCGCTGGTCGCGGGCGCCGTCGCCATCGACGTCGCGGCGCTGCGTTTCGATGTGCCCTATGTCCATTTCCTCAACTTCGCCTTCGTCTGGCTGGCGATCCACCAGCTCGGCTTTGCGTGGAGCGAAGGGCGGTTGCCGCCCGGCCGCGCGCTGATCTGGGGGATCGGCGGGCTGGCGGCGCTGTTGCTGCTCGTCCGCTTCGGTCCCTATCCCGTGGCGATGATCGGCGTGCCGGGAGCGGAGCTGAGCAATTCGATGCCGCCGACGCTGGCGCTGCTGGCGCTGGGCATCGCGCAGAGCGGCTTCGCGCTCGCGCTCGAACCGGCGGGGCGGCGCATGCTGGACGATATCACGCGCTGGACCGCCGTGGTGCTCGTCAACGGCATGATCATGACCATCTATCTGTGGCACCTGACCGCGTTCGTGCTGGTGATGGTCGCCGCCTGGCTGCTCGGCGGCGTCGGGCTGGACGTCGCGCCGGGCAGCGCCGCCTGGTGGCTGGCGCGGCCCGTCTGGTTCGCGCTTTATATCGCGGCGCTGTTCCCGCTGATCCTGCTGTTCGCGCGCTATGAACGCGCGGACGGCAAGGCGGAGGGGGAGACGCCGCACTGGCGGCTGATCCTGGGGCTGGTGCTGATCTCCGCCGGGCTGGCGGCGACGGCGGCGATCAGCATCGCCAGCCCCGAAGGCGTCACGGGCGTGCGGCTGTGGGTCGTCGCGCTGCCTTTCATCGGCGCGGCGGTCGCGCAGTTCGGGCCGGTGCACCGGCTCGCCAACGGGCGCTAGGCGGCGATGGCCGGGCGCGATCAAGGGCTGGGGGATGCACCGCAGCCCGCCGATGCCAGCGCGCTCGGCGACGCGCCGCGCATCCGCGGGATCCTGACGCAGGCGGCGCGCGAGGGCCGCTGCGTCAGCTATTCGGAGTTGCTTGCCGATCTCGGCTTCCGCTTCACGCGGCCCAAGATGCGCGCGGTCTGCAAGACGCTGGGCGAAGTCGACCGGCTGTGCGCGCTCGACGGCGAGCCGGATCTTGCGGTGCTGGTGGTGCGCGAAAGCGACCGCCTGCCGGGGCAGGGCTGGTGGGTCGGCGGCACGGCGCTGATGCTCGGCTATGACGGGCCATGGGAAGGCGCGGCGGCGGCGCGCTTCATCCGCGGGCAGCAGCAGGCGGTGTTCGACTATTGGCGGGGGCGGTGAAAGGGTGCCGGGGTTCGGTGACCGCCGCCTATCTTGGGTCGCGTAGCCATGGCTCCACGGCTGAAGAGGGAATATCCTGCGAACCGATCCGGAAGATGGCGGTGCGGCCGGCCATGTCCGCTTGGCCCAGCAGGTCCTCGACAATATGGTAATGCGGGCGCGGGGCATAATCGTCGATCATCAGCACGGCGCTCGCCCCGGCGGCGTGCGCGCGGCGGGCGCTTTCCAGGGCGCATGCGACGCGATAGCGGCCATCGACGAGAATAAAATCGGGAAACGGTCCCTTGTCCCACGGCGCCGTCACATAATGTCGTGCCTTGCGGGCGCTGGGAAAGAGGGGGAAGCCCCATTCGCCTGTCAGCCCCATGTCGATTATGATCTGCCGGACGAAACCGCTGTTTAGGCGCGAGGCGACGGCGCGGGCGAAAAAGCGGTCGTTCTCGACGCTGATCGTTCTGACATGGCCCCGGTCGGCGAGTATGGTGCTGCCGCCCGAACCGAATTCGACATAGGTCGCGGCCTCGGCAAGCTCGCTCTTGAAACGATCGATTCCGGCTGGATCCATGAAGGGCTGGTCACCCGGCGGGGCGAAACCCTTGACGCGCTGGACATACAGGAAGCCGAGCAGGTCCCTCAGCCTTTTCAAGGGATTCATCACGCTTTCGATCCTTTCCTACGCCGCGCGCCTATGCCTTCAACCCGATCTCACGCAGCCGTTGTTGCAGATATTCGTCGGCGGTGATCGGCGTGGGGTAACGGTTCGGGTGATCCGCGTCGATGCAGTCCGGCAGCGTCTCGATCAGATAGTCCGAGCGGAAATGCAGGAAGAAGGGCATCGAATAGCGCGCGGTGCCCGCCCGGCCCACGTCGGGGTTGCGGACGCGGTGCGTGGTGGAGGGCAGGCGGTCGTTGGTCAGCCGTTGCAGCATGTCGCCGACATTGACCGCCAGCGCCCCCGCGGGCGGCGAGACGGGCAGCCAGCGTCCGTCCCTGTCGAGGATTTCCAGCCCCGCCTCCTCGGCCCCCAGCAGCAGCGTTATGGTGTTGATGTCCTCATGCGCCTCGGCGCGGATGCCTTGGGCGGGCGCTTCGACGGGCGGATAGTGGAGCAGGCGCATCACGCTGTTGCCGTCGCGGACGCGCGCGTCGAAGAAATCGGGCGCAAGGCCCAGATAGCGCGCGATTCCCGACAAGAGCCGGCCGCCCACGCGGTCGAATTCGGCGAACAGCCGCTCGCAGGCATCCCGAAAGCCCGCGATCTCGCGGGGCCAGATATTGTTCGGCTGCCGCGCGGCGAGCGGATGGCCCGCGGGCAGGTCTCGTCCGACGTGCCAGAATTCCTTGAGGTCCACATGCGCCGCGCCTTTCGCGATCTCCGTCCCGAAAGGCGTATAGCCGCGCGCGCCGCCAAGCCCCGCAACATGATAGGCGCGCTTCGTCTCTTCGGGCAGCGCGAAGAAGGCCTTGGCCTCGGCCCAGGCGTCGTCGATCAGCGCGGGGGCGATGCCGTGGTCCGTGACCATGGCAAAGCCGAAGCGCGCGAAGGACGCGCCGAAATCGCGCGCGAAACGATCGGGCGGCAGCGACATGGACAGGACGGGAACGGCGGGCATGATCCGGACGCTAGGCGCTGCTGCAAGGACAGGAAAGGGGAAAAAGGCGGTTCCGTCCCGCGCTCCGCTGGGCTAGGCAGCGGGGCATGAGCAAGCAATATTGGCTGATGAAATCCGAACCCGACGTCTATGGCTGGGACGATCTGGTCCGCGACGGAACGGGCATCTGGGACGGCGTGCGCAATCATTCGGCCAAGCTGAACATGAAGGCGATGAAGGTCGGCGACGAAGCGCTCTTCTATCACAGCAACATCGGCAAAGAGTGCGTCGGGATCATGACGATCACCGAGGAAAGCTTCCCCGATCCGACCGCCGAGCCGGGATCGCCCTGGGTGGTCGTCCGCGTCGCGCCGGTGCGCCCGCTCGCGAACCCCGTCAGCCTCGCCGCGATCAAGGCCGATCCGGCGCTGGCCGACATGGACCTGATTCGCCTGTCGCGGCTGTCGGTCGGGCGCGTGAAGCCCGACGAGTGGAAGCATATCCTGAAGAAGTCGGAAAAGCCCGGCGGCTGATGTCAGCGCCGCAGCTTGGCCTGCAAATGCTGCGCGACCGAGGGGTGCAGCGGATGGACGAATTCGCAGCCATGGGCGTTGCCGTCGACGCGGCGCACGATCGCCTCGAGCGGCTGGAGACCGGGCAGGCTGACCCAGATATGCTTGCCGACCTGCGGACGCGCATAAGTGACCATGCGAAAGCCGGTCGAAGACAGATCGAACAATTCGACATCGAACGGATTGAAACCCGCTTCGCGAAAGCGTGCGTTGGCGCGCACCGGCGCCCGCTCGGCGCGGCGGCCGGGGGCAACCGGTCTTCTGTCATCGGAATCGCGAATTTCCAACACTCTCCGGTCTTTCATAAACGAATCTGATTCGTCCGCCGATCCTAGGACGATATGGTTGCTGAAGGATTGGCGGAAATGGTGAATTTTCGGTTAGGGGGTGCCTGTAATATGCCCCCTTTTTTCTGACCCATCTTCCCGTTCGTGTCGAG
>PHEM01000276.1 GCA_002842935.1 Alphaproteobacteria bacterium HGW-Alphaproteobacteria-13
TGGGCCTGACGGTGACGATGGAGGACGGCGTCGTCAAGGTGATCGCCCCGACCGCCGACACGCCCGCCGATCGCGCGGGCATGAAGGCCGGCGACTATATCACCCATATCAACAAGGAACTGATCTTCGGCATGACGCTGGACGAGGCGGTCGCGCAGATGCGCGGCAAGCCCGGCACGCAGATCGAGATCACCGTCGTGCGCGAAGGCCGCGACAAGCCGATGGAACTGACGATCACGCGCGAGATCATCGACCTGAAGCCCGTCAAATGGGAAGTGAAGGGCGACGTCGGCGTGCTGACCATCACCAGCTTTTCCGCCGACGCGGCGCGCGACCTGAAAGGCGCGATGACGGCGGTCGAAAAGTCGCTGGGCCAGCGGCCGCGCGGCTGGATCCTCGACCTGCGGTCCAACCCCGGCGGGCTGCTGGACGAGGCTGTGGGCGTCAGCGACGTCTTCCTCGAACGCGGCGAGATCGTGTCGCAGCGCGGGCGCCGCAAGGGCGACATCGAACGCTATTTCGCGGAGCCGGGCGACCTGGCCTATGGCGCGCCCGTCATCGTGCTGATCGACGCCGGTTCGGCCTCTGCGTCGGAGATCGTCGCGGGCGCGCTTCAGGACCAGCACCGCGCCGTCGTCATGGGCGAACGCAGCTTCGGCAAGGGTTCGGTGCAGACCGTGCTGCCGCTGACCGACACGACGGCGCTGCGCCTGACCACGGCGCGCTATTACACCCCGTCGGGCCGCAGCGTGCAGGAAGGCGGGATCGAGCCGGACATCCGCGTCCCGCAACTGACCGATCCCGATTATGCGACGCGGCCCAAGTTCCGCGAAAGCGACCTGCGCCGCCACCTGATCAACGAGAAGAAAGTCGACAACGGCCTGCTCGAAAAGGACGAAAAGCCCGACCCGCGCTTCTCCTCCACACCCGAGGAATTAAAGGCGAAGGGCATCAAGGATTTCCAGCTTCACTATGCGCTGGAAACGATCGGGCGGATCAAGCCCGCCGAGCGCGTGGCCCAGGCCGCCAAACCCGCCGCCAAACCTGCCGCGCGCAGGAACTGAGGGCACAGCCGATGCCGACATCGCGTCTTGCCGCGCCGCTCGTCGCGCTCGCCGCCCCGTTGCTGCTCTATGGCGGGGCATTGCTGTCGCAATATGGCTTTGGTCTCCACCCGTGCGAGATGTGCTATTGGCAGCGCTGGCCGCATCAGGCCGCGATCATATTGGCGGCGCTGGCGCTGATCCTGCGCGGCAACGACCGCGCGATGCGGGCGCTGACCTGGCTCGCAGCGCTGTCCATCGCCGTCAGCGGCGCGATCGGCATCTTTCACGCGGGCGTCGAATATGGCTTTTGGGAAGGGCTGACGACTTGCGCGACGGGCGCGGGGACGGCGGTTTCGCTCGACAGCATCATGGGGACCATGCCGCCGCTGATCCGCTGCGATACGGCGCAATGGACGCTCTTCGGCATCTCGCTCGCGGGATATAATGCGATCTTCTCGTTCGGCGCGGCGCTGCTCGTCTTGACCTTGCTGCGCCGGGGGACCACATCGGCAGGATGAGCAAGGCAGGCGACCATAACGCATCGATGATCCGCGTCGACCAGGCAGGCGAATATGGCGCGACGCGCATCTATGCGGGCCAGCTCGCGGTGTTGGGCGACCGCCACCCGATGGCGCGCGAGATCGCGCACATGGCCGAACAGGAAGAACGCCACCGCGCCTTCTTCGACGCGATGATCGCGCGGCGCGGCGTGCGCCCAACGGCGCTGCAACCGATGTGGAAGGTCGCGGGCTTCGCGCTGGGCGCCGTCACCGCCGCGATGGGACCGCGCGCCGCCATGGCCTGCACCGCCGCCGTCGAGACGGAGATCGACCTCCATTATCGCCAGCAGCTCGACGAACTGGGCGACAGCGACCCCGAACTCAGCGCCGCCGTCGCGGAATTCCGCGCCGAGGAACTGGAGCACAAGCAGGCGGCGCTGGACGCGGGCGCCGAAAGCGCGCCGGGCTATCCGCTGCTGAGCGCCGCGATCCGCACAGGCTGCCGCGCCGCTATCGCGCTGTCGAAGCGTATCTGATACCCTGTCCGTACCGTTCAGCGCGGATGCAGGATCATCCTGCCAAGCGAAGCCAGACAATGAAGGAATGACTCGATGACTCGCCTGCCCCTGTTCGCCCTGGCCCTCGCCGCCGCCGCTTCGCCCGCCGCCGCGCAGCAGACCGCCGTCGTCGATGGGGAGAAGATCAACCAGGTCATCGTCTATGGCGACGACAAGTGCGAGCAGAGCAGCCCCAACGAGATCGTCGTGTGCAGCCGCCTGCCCGAATCGGAACGCTATCGCGTGCCGGAAATGCTGCGCGGCGACCCGCTCAATCCACGCAACGACGCCTGGGGTAACAAGGTCGTCGCGCTGGAACGCGTCGGCCGGTTCGGCACCGACAGTTGCTCGCCGACCGGACTCGGCGGCTTCACAGGCTGCACGCAGGCGCTGGTCGCAGGCGCGAAGGCGGAGCGGCAGGCCGCGAACAAGACCGACTGGCAGACGATGATCGCCGACGAGCGCGCCAAGCGCCTCGCGGGCATCGACGCCGCCGCGGACGAAGTCGAAGCGGCCGTGGTCGCGGAGGAAAGGGCGCTCGCCGAACGCCAGCGCGCCGCCGAGGAACTGGAACGGCAAGCGAGCGGCGAAGCTCCGGCTCCGGCGGCGACGGACGATCCCGACGCCGCGCCCCTGCCGGTGCCGCCGCGGCGCTGAGGCAGAAAAGCCGCACCCCGAAATCCGTATCCCCGAGCGAAGCCGAGGGGCATGGCCGAGCGAAGTCGAGGCAGGGACGGTGCGGGTTCTCGCTTCGCTCGAACGGTCCCCTCGTCTTCGCTCGGGGATACGGTGCCCTGGATTGGCCGCGCCCCTAATTATCCCGCGGTGTCCACGGCAGCGCGCCGCGCCCCTTCCAGCGTTGCAGCACCAGCCCCAGCGCGACTCCGACACCGATCGCGACCGTCAGGTCGGCGAATATCGTCAGCAGCAAAGTGACGAGCAGCAACAGCCGCTCGTCCCACGACAGCGCGAGATGATCGCGCCATTTCTCCGGCTCCGCCATGTTCCACGCCGTGACGAGCAGCACCGCCGCCAGCGCGGGCAAGGCCAGCGCCCCGGCCAGTCCGCCCGCCGCCAGCAGCACGATCAGGATCACCAGCGCATGGACCATGCCCGCGACCGGCGTGCGCCCGCCCGCGCGGACGTTGGTCGCGGTGCGCGCGATGGCGCCCGTGACGGGCAGGCCGCCGAACAGCGGCGTCAGCACATTGGCATAGCCCTGCGCGAGCAGCTCAGCGCTCGGGCGATGATGGCCGCCGAACATGCGGTCGGCGACGATCGCCGACAGCAGCGATTCGACGCCCGCCAGAAAGGCGATGGTCAGCGCCGAAGGAAGCAGCCGGACCAGCCTGTCCGGCGTCACCTCCGGCCAGTGCGGCGCGGGCAGGCCGCTGGGCAGCGCGCCGAAGCGCGAACCCACCGTATCGACCGGCAAATGAAACAGCAGCACCGCCAGCGACGCCGCGCCGACCGCGATCACCAGCACCGGCCAGCGCGGCCGCCAGCGGCGCAGCAGCAGAATCGCCGCCACGGTCGCGGTGGTGACCGCCAGCGCCGCGAGGCCCAGCGTGCCGCGCGCCGCCCACAGCGCCTCCAGCTTCGGCACCATTTCGGCCGGAACCTTGCCCGCCGACAGGCCCAGGGCGTCCTGTAGCTGGCTGGCGGCGATGATCGCGGCGATGCCGATGGTGAAGCCGTCGATCACCGCTTCGGGCACCAGCGCGATCAGCCGCCCGGCGCGGAAAAAGCCCGCGACGATCAGGATCAGCCCGGCCATGATCGTCGCGATGATCAGCCCGTCCATGCCATGATCCTGGATCACGCCATAGACGACGACGATGAAGGCGCCGGTCGGCCCGCCGATCTGCACGCGGCTGCCGCTGGTCGCGGAGATGACGAAGCCGCCGAGGATCGCCGTGACGAGTCCGACGAACGGCGTGCTGCCCGACGCGATGGCGATCGCGATGCACAACGGCAGCGCGACCAGCGCGACACTGACGCCCGCCAGCGCGTCGGCGCGCAGCAGCGGCCAGCTGTAATCGCGCATCGTGTCGAGCAACTTGGGCCGGCGCATCGCCCCCTCCCCCTGCCTGTGAGAATGACGATCCGCTACGCCTCGCCGCGCGCGCCGGTCAAGGGGAAGGCTGCTCCGACTTTCGATGTTTTTCCGTTTAACGCAGATATTTACGCATCTTGCCCCGCAAAATGCGGTGAATGGAGCGAAAAATTAACCAATCGGTGCCAGTCTGGGTTGACTCGGGGGTTTTTGGCGGAAATCGTGGTGTTTTCCGGGAATCGCCAGCCGGGGAGGCTGACACTTATGGCATCGACGTTCGGACCGCGCCTTTGGCGCCGATCGACTGCAAGCGTTCCCACCGCGCGCAGCCTGGGCCGCCGCATGACATGGCACGCCGCCGCCGCGCTGGTCGCCTTTGCCCTGCTTCAGATCTGGCTGGTGTCCGGCGCCGTTTCGGCGGGCGCGCCATCGGCGCT
>PHEM01000277.1 GCA_002842935.1 Alphaproteobacteria bacterium HGW-Alphaproteobacteria-13
GCGGTCGCGCTGACCGCGCGCCTCGCCGTCATGGCCGCCGTCGCCGTCGGCCTGTTCGCCGTCCGTGAAGCTTTCGCTTTCGTCGTGGCCGTCGAAATCCTCGACGCCGCGAATCTCGCGCTGGCGGTCGGGACCGCGATCATGGCCGCTCTGCGCCGCCCGCTCTTCCTGCCGGGCGCGGAAATCGCTGACGACGCGGAAATAATGGTCGGCGAATTGCAGATAATATTCGGTCTGGACGCGGTCCCCGGCCAACTGGGCGTCGCGCGCCAGATTGCGATATTTCTCGATCATCTGGGCACCGTTGCCGCGCGCGCGGCTGTCGATGCGATTGGCCTGGTCGACACCGCCCCGGCCGCCCGATTGCGAGCGGTTGTTGCTGCTGTTGTTGTTGCGGCCGCGACGGCGACCGCTCTGCCGGTTGTTCATGTTCAACTGAGACATCCTGTCGATAAGCTAATAAGCTATGCCAACCCCTTTTGGCCGACCGCGCTCAACCCGTGCGCCGCGCCTGCGCTTCCTGCGCGGCTCTTGCCCTCACTCGTCCGTGCGGTGGCGCGGACATCGCAATTGGGAAGCAGATCCGCCGGACCAGTACGATGCACTCGCATCGTCAAAGCCCGCTCCGGCTGGCTCTGTGCGGCCCCGTAACGCGCTTTTCGCCGAAAACCAAGCAAATATTTATTTGCATGCCCGTCAGGCGCCAGTCAGCACCAGCGCCCGGTCGCGGCCTGCCAGATCGCAGCGACATTCGACCGCGAATCCCGCCGCTTCGGCTATGGCTTTTACCGAGATATGCTGGCTCGCCCCGATTTCAAGGACCGCCGCGCCGCCCGGCGCCAGCAGGCGCGGCAGGTCGGGAAGGATGCGGCGATAATCGTCCAGCCCGTCCGCCCCCGCGAACAGCGCCTCCGCCGGTTCATGCGCGGCGACGTCGGGCATCAGCGCCTCGGCATCGGCGATATAGGGCGGATTGCACAGGATGAGGTCGAAGGGTCCCGTCTCGTCCGCCCCCCAGTCCCCGCGCCGCAGCGCCGCCCGGTCCGCCAGCCCCAGCGCCCGCGCATTGTCCCGCGCATAGCCGAGCGCCGCCGCGCTCGCATCGACCCCGACGCCCGTCGCCCGCGGCCATTCGGCGAGCGCGGCCAGCAGCAGCGTCCCCGGTCCCGTGCCAAGGTCAAGAATGGTTCGCGGACCCTCTGCCCCGAAATGCTCGCGCGCCGCCTCGATCAGCGTCTCGCTGTCGGGGCGCGGGATCAGCACGCCGGGACCGACGCGCAGCCGGATCGTCCAGAAATCGCGGTGGCCGACGATATAGGCGACGGGTTCATGCCGCATCCGGCGCTCCACCAGCGCGGCGAAATCCTCCGGCACCGCGAAACGCGCGGGATCGAGCAGCAACGCCTGCCGCTCGACGCCCAGCGCGTGCGCCAGCAACAGTTCGGCGTCGAGGCGCGGGGTTTCGGATATGGCGGCAAACTGCTGCGCCGCCTCTCGCAGGGCCTGCTTCGTCTCGCCCACGCCTAAGTCCGTTCGTGTCGAGCGAAGTCGAGACACCCATCGGCATCACGCCAAGCCGAGGGGCATCTCGACTTCGCTCGATGCAAACGGATTCCGGTTGCTCTATTCACTCAACCCCGCCAGCCGCTGCGCCTGATCCTCGGCGATCAGCGCGTCGATCAGCTCGTCCATCTGCCCTTCCAAAATCTCCGGCAGGCGATGCAGCGTCAGGTTGATGCGGTGGTCGGTGACGCGGCCTTGCGGGAAATTATAGGTGCGAATGCGCTCCGACCTGTCGCCCGACCCGACCATCGACTTGCGCGCCGACGCCTCGGCGCTGTGGATCTTCTCGCGCTCCAAATCGTACAACCGCGCGCGCAGCACCTGCATCGCCTTGGCTCTGTTCTTGTGCTGGCTGCGCTGGTCCTGCTGGATGACGACGAGTCCGGTCGGAATATGCGTGATGCGGATCGCGCTGTCGGTCGTGTTGACATGCTGCCCGCCCGCGCCCGACGCGCGATAGATGTCGATCTTCAGATCGCTGTCGTTGATCGCGACATCGACCTCTTCGGCCTCCGGCAGCACGGCGACGGTCGCGGCGCTGGTGTGGATGCGCCCGCCGCTTTCGGTCACGGGGACGCGCTGGACGCGGTGGACGCCGCTTTCGAACTTCAGCTTCGCGAACACGCCCTGCCCCGCGACGCTCGCCACCACTTCCTTATAGCCGCCGACCTCGGCCTCGTTGGCGGAGATGATCTCGACCTTCCACCCCTGCGCGTCGGCATAGCGGCCGTACATGCGCAAGAGGTCGCCCGCGAACAGCGCCGCCTCGTCGCCGCCCGTGCCCGCGCGGATTTCCAGCATCGCCGCGCGCTCGTCGGCGACATCCTTCGGCAGCAACCGGATCGCCAGATCATGCTCGGCGGCGGGCAGCGCCGCCTCGACCGCGGCGATCTCTTCCTCGGCCATCGCCTTCATTTCCGGATCGGCGAGCATCTCGCCGAGCGAAACCAGCTCGCCGCGCAGCCGCACCACCGCGCGCGCGGCCTCCGCCACTGGCTCCAGTTCCGAAAACTCCTTCGACGCGGCGACGAAGTCGGCGGGCGCCATGTCGCCCGTCGCCATCCGCGCCTGAAGCGCGGCGTGACGCTCGATGATCGCGTCGATCTGCTTTTCGGAAACGCTCGTCATCTGCTCGCTACCATTTCAGTCTTTCGTCATGCCGGACTTGATCCGGGATCCCGCTTTGCGACGCACGAAAAGCGGGACCCCGGATCAAGTCCGGGGTGACGAAGGAAGATGCGCTTCGACGTCCTTTGCCCGCTTGCTCTCGCCCCGCACATTGACGTGCGGCACGCCGTCGCGCGTGGAGACCGAAATCAGCGCATGCGCCGGAATCTTCGCCGCTTTGTCGAAACGCTTGCGCGGCGATCCCGTGGCGACGATCTCCGCCGCGAAGCCGCTGCCGCGCAGACCGGCAAGCGCCTGCATCGCGAAAGCGAGTTGATCGTCGTCCTCGACCGCAATCACGGCGTCCAGCCGGTTGTCGATCGCATCCTCGGTCAGCAGCATCGCCAGCCGCTCGATCCCCGCCGCCCAGCCGACCGCCGGAGTCGCGGGACCGCCCAGATTCTCGATCAGCCCGTCATAGCGCCCGCCGCCCAGCACCGTGCCTTGCGCGCCCAGCCGGTCGGTGACGAATTCGAACGCCGTGTGGCGATAATAATCCAGCCCGCGCACCAGCCGCGCGTTGCGCGTCCACGCCACGCCCGCCGCGTCGAGTCCCGCCGTCACGGCGCCGAAGAAATCCTGCGCCGCGCCCGTCAGAAAGGCGTCGATGTCGGGCGCGCTGTCGGCGACGGGCCGGTCGCGCGGGTCCTTGCTGTCGAGGATGCGCAGCGGATTCCGGTCGAGCCGCGACAGGCTGTCTTCCGACAGCGCCCCGCTGTGCCCTTCGAAATGCGCGACCAGCGCCGCGCGCCACGCATCGCGGCTTTCCGCGTCGCCCAGCGTGTTGAGCGTCAGCACCACGCCGTCCGCGATGCCCAGTTCCTTCAAAAGCTGATCGGCGAACACCAGCAATTCGGCGTCCGCGAGCGGGTTGTCGCTGCCCAGCACTTCGGCGTCGAGCTGATGGAACTGGCGATAGCGCCCCTTCTGCGGCCGTTCATAGCGGAACAGCGGCCCGTGCGTCGCCACTTTGAGCGGCGCGAACTGCTGCCAACCGTTGGTGATATAAGCGCGCGCGATGCCGGCCGTGAACTCGGGCCGCAGCGTCACCGATTCGCCGCCGCGATCCTCGAAGCTGTACATTTCCTTCGACACCACGTCGGTCGTTTCGCCCAGGCTCCGCGCGAACACCGCCGTCGGCTCGATCACCGGCACTTCGACGCGCTTGAAACCGTAAAGGCGGCGGACGCGTTCGAACGTCTCGACGACATGGGCGAAACGGTCGGCGAAATCGCCCAGCATGTCCTGCGTGCCGCGCACGGGCTGCGGCGTCGCGACTTTGGCGGATTTATCCTTGCTCATGCGCCGCGCGTCTAATGGCTTTTCGCCGAAAGGCAAAGCGCCCATGCGGGGTGCGGCTGGACCTCTTCGCCTTTTGCGGGCAGGAACGACAGGTCATGAGAAAAGCACCGTTCGTCGCAGCCGCCCTGATCGCCTTCACGCTCGCGTCCCTTCCCGCGTCGCGGGCGCAGGAGGGCAACAGCCGCCCGCAGCCGGTCGTCCAGCCGCTGACCATCCCGCTGCCCGCCGACAAGCCCTATCCGGGCACGATGGCGCTGAAGGTCGATGCGAGCGACGTCGCACGCGGCATCTTTCGCGTCCGCCAGACCATTCCCGTCGCCAAGGCAGGCAAGCTGACCCTGCTCTATCCCGAATGGCTGCCCGGCAAGCACGCCCCGCGCGGCGCGATCGCGGACGTCGCAGGCTTCAAGGCCAGCGCGGGCGGCAGGCCGCTGGTCTGGACGCGCCAGCCGACCGACGTCTATGCCTTCGACATCGACGTGCCGCAGGGCGCGAAGAGCATCGACATCGCCTTCGACTTCCTGTCGCCGGCGCGGAGCAGCGAGGGGCGC
>PHEM01000278.1 GCA_002842935.1 Alphaproteobacteria bacterium HGW-Alphaproteobacteria-13
GATGGCGGTGCTGGGCGGCGGACGCCGCACCGCCAGCGTCAAGGCGGCGGTCGGCAGCGAGGTCATCAAGCTGCGCGGCGCCGATTTCCGCGCGCTGCTGGCCGCCCGCCCGCATGTGCGCGCCGCGACGGAGGCGGCGGTGGCCGAGCGTATCGCCCGCAATGCCTTCATCGAATCGCGCAAGGCAGGCTATTCGAGCGCCGTCGATCTCTATTCCGACACGGCGAGCTTCATCCTGACCGAAGGGCTGGGCGAGGCGACCGACGCGCTGCTGATCGACGAGAATCTGTGCGTCGGTTGCGACAATTGCGAAAAGGCCTGCGCCGACAGCCACGAAGGGCTGTCGCGGCTCGACCGCGAGGCGGGCCGGACCTTCGCGCACCTGCACGTGCCCACAAGCTGCCGCCACTGCGAGCATCCGCATTGCATGGCCGACTGTCCGCCCAACGTCATCCATCGCGGTCCCGACGGCGAAGTGTTCATGGAGCCGGGCTGCATCGGCTGCGGCAATTGCATGCGCAACTGCCCCTATGGCGTGATCCGCATGGAGGCGACGCCGCCGCCGAAGCCCGGCCTGCTCGGCTGGCTGTTGTTCGGCAAGGGACCGGGACCGGGCGAGCCGTCGCCCACATGGACGAAGCAGCAGCTTGGCGAGGAAAAGCCCAAGAAGATCGCCGTCAAATGCGACATGTGCAAGGGGCTGGCGGGCGGCCCGGCCTGTGTCCGCGCCTGTCCGACCGGCGCCGCGATCCGCGTCTCGCCCGAGGAGTTCCTGTCGATCGCGCGGCTTGAGGAGGACGCGGGCTGATGGCGACGCTGTTCCAGCGGCGGCGAGAACGGGCGACGCAGACGGAGCGCGTGCGCGAACGGCGGCACGAAGGCTTTCTGCGCTATGCAGGCTTTCGCTGGGCGAAGATTTCGGGCGCGCTCTGCCTGCTCGTCATCGCCGGCTATGCGCTGATCGACGTGACGCCGCGGCACAATGGCGGAAGCTGGTACGGCTATACGCTCGGCACGATCGGGGCGGCGCTGATCCTGTGGCTGACGGCGCTCGGCTATCGCAAGCGGCGGATGACCCGCGGGGCATGGTCGCTGAAGGCGTGGACGTCCGCCCATGTCTATCTGGGACTGAGCCTGATCGTGATCGGGACGTGGCACAGCGGTTTCCAGCTCGGCTGGAACGTCCACACGCTGGCGTGGGCGCTGATGATGCTGGTCATATTGTCGGGGCTGTTCGGCGTGATCGCCTATGCCACCCTGCCGCGCGTGCTGTCGGCCAATCGCGATCAGATGACACAGATGCAGATGCTGGAGGCGATCCGCGCCTTCGACCGCCAGCTTCACGCCGCCGCGCAGCCGTTGCCGCCCGAGGATACGGCGCCGGTCCTTGCCGCGCTGGACGAAGGGCCGTTCGCGGGCGGCATCGGCGCGCGGCTTTCGGGACGCCATCCGCGCTGCGCGACCGCCGCCGCGCTCGCTCGCCTGTCCACGCGGCGCGGCGGCGGAGCGGAGATCGACCGCGTGATCGGCCTGCTGTCGCAGAAGCAGGCCGCGCTTGCCCGCCTGCGCGCGCATCTGCGTATCCGGGCGCTGCTCGAAATCTGGCTTTACGTGCATGTGCCGCTGACCTTCGCGCTGATCGCGGCGCTGTCGGCGCATGTCGTCAGCGTGTTTTTCTATTGGTAGCGGGTATGAGACGCCTATCCCACCCCCGTATCCCCGAGCGAAGACGGTGATGCCATGAGCTTCACCCTGCGCCGCATCGCGACGACCCGGACCGGCAAGCAGATCGTCCGCGACCAGCCGCTGCCCGGCGACAGCCTGACGCTGGGACGTGAGGGCGGCAACGCGATTTCCATCCCCGACCTTGCCGTGAATCCGCGCCATGCGACGCTCGCGAGCGCCGATGGCCGTCATGTCCGCATCACCGCCAGCGAAGGGCTGGGTTTCGAACTCAACGGCCGCACGCAGGGCGTGGCGGAGATCGACAGCGCCGCCGGGGCCGAACTGCGCTTCGGCGGCCACCGCCTGACGATTGCGCGCGAGAATGACGACATCATCCTGCTCGTCGAGCGCATCGATTCGCTGTCGCAGGCGTCGAAGGATGTGGACGAAGCCCGCGCCTTCTCGCTCGCGGGGGTGCTGCCGGGCAAGCGCATCGGAGCGTGGAGCTTTGCCGCGCTGGTGCTGCTCGCTTTCCTGATCGGGCCGATCTGGGCGTGGCACAGCTATCGCGGTGTGGAGGAACGGCCGCAGGGCTTCCACGCCGACAGCGCATGGCTGTCCGGCCCGCTGTCGAGCGCGCACAAGGGGCTGAAGAACGACTGCCAGTCGTGCCATGTCGAACCCTTCGTCGCCGTCACCGACCGCGCCTGCGTCGGCTGCCACACCGGCGAGCACAAGGCGATGAGCATGGCGCACGCGGGCGCTCCGGCGGCGATGCTGCTCGCCGCGCGGCACCCGCCGGGGGCGGGCGAAAAAATCCTCGCGCGCTTCGCCACGGCGTTCAACAAGCCGCAGGGCCGCTGCGTCGATTGCCACACCGAGCATGAAGGCGCGGGAGCGATGCCCGCGACGCCGCAGGCCTTTTGCGCCGATTGCCATGACGGGATGCAGGCGCGGCTGAAGGCGGCGGGGCACTCGACCGCGCTGGCCGACGCGGCCGATTTCGGCACGGCCCATCCCGATTTCCGCCCGCTGGTCCGCGCCGCGCCCGGCGCGAAGGCGGAACGCGCGGTATCGGGACCGCCGCCGCGCGACTGGAACGGCCTGAAATTCCCGCACGACCTGCATTTGCGCGCCGACGGTGGCGCCGCGCGCATGGCGGCGAGCTTTCGCGGGCGGCATGGTTTCGGCAAGACGCTGGAATGCGCGAACTGCCACCGTCCCGAAGCGGACGGCGTGCGCTTCCGCCCCGTGGAGATGGAGCGGGACTGCGCGATGTGCCACAGCTTGGCCTTCGAGACGGTCGGCGGCGTGACGCGCACGCTGCGCCACGGCGAGCCGGATCAGGTCGCCGCCGACCTGACGGCCTATTACCGCTCCACGCCGCCCGCCCGACCGCTGCAACTGGGCGGCATGGCGCGGCGGCGGCCGGGGCAATATGCGGAGGGGCAGGTCTACAGCATCTATTTCCGCGAAACCGCCGTGCGCCCCTCGCGCGCCGAGGATGCCGTGCGCGCGGTCTTTTCGAAGGGCGGGGCCTGTTACGACTGTCACACCGTCATCGCGCCTGCGCCGGGCGCGGGCTGGCGCGTGGTGTCGGTGCACCAATCGCCCCGTTTCCTGACCAAAGGCTGGTTCGACCATGACGCACACCGCGAGACGGCCTGCGCCGATTGCCATGTCGGCGCAGCGGCGTCGAAGCAGGCGTCGGACCTGCTGATACCGGGGCTGCGTCAGTGCCGCGACTGCCATGTGGGTGAAAAGGGCGCGCGTCTGGTCAAGGGGAAGACCGCGACCGAATCCCCCTGCGCGATGTGCCACGAATATCATGCGGACGGGGGCAAGCCGTGGACAGCGCGCGGCCCTTATGCTGTGAGCGGGATCACAGGCAGCCCCGCGCCGGGACTTTATGCCGTGACATGGCGCGCGGGGCAGGGAGGATGAGGATGGCGGGACCGGAACCATCAGGCCGCGGCAGGGGACGGCCATGCTGATCGCCCAGATCACCGACATCCACCTTGGCTTCGACCCCGGCAATCCGGACGAGACCAATCGCGTGCGCCTCGACGCCGTGCTCGATGTGCTGACGCGGGGACCGAACCGGCCCGACTTGCTGATCGCGACGGGCGACATCGCCGATCGCGGCGACCGCGACAGCTATCTGCGGTTGCGGGAGCTTTTCGCGCGCTGTCCCTTTCCGGTCTGGCCCAGCATCGGCAATCACGACCGGCGCGCCGATTTCCTGGCCTGCTTTGCGGGACTCGAGGGCGGCGACGGCTTCGTCCAATATACGGTGGAGCTTCCCGAACTGCGCCTCGTCACGATCGACACGCTGGAGGAGGGGCGCCATGGCGGCGCCTTCTGCGCGCGCCGCGCCGCGTGGCTCGACGCCGTACTGGCGAAGGCGGCGGTGAAGCCCACCTATATCGTCATGCACCACCCGCCGTTCGAAAGCGGCATCGACTGGATGAATACGCATCCCGGCGAACCCTGGATCGAGACTTTCGCCGAAGTCGTGCGCCGCCATCCGCAAGTGCGCGGGCTGATCTGCGGTCACTTGCACCGCGCCGTGACCGCGGCGTGGGAGGGGCGCACGGTCGCCGTCTGCTCCTCGACCGCGCCGCAAGTGTCGCTCGACCTGCGCCCGATCGATGCCGAGCAACCCGACGATCGGGCGATGATCGTCGCGGAGGACCCCGGCTATGCGCTGCACCGCTGGAACGGGCGCGAACTGGTCAGCTTCCACGACCGCGCGGGCGCGCCGGCGACGCTCGCCCGCTATGACGCGCGGATGCAGGGATTGATCCGCGACCTGAAGGCGGAGCGGCCGGGTGAGGGCGGCGGGCCTCATATTTGATCCACCGTCCCGTTCGTGTCGAGCGAAGTCGAGACACCCGTCGTCGTGGCGCAAGGCCGCT
>PHEM01000279.1 GCA_002842935.1 Alphaproteobacteria bacterium HGW-Alphaproteobacteria-13
CGGGCGAGGCGGCGCCGTTCCGCGCCGACGGCGATTATGGGCTGTTGTCGATGGCGGCGGATGCCGAGCCGCTGAATCCGGCAAAGGTCATTCCCGCCATCCGCGCCGACATCGCCAACGGCAACGCCGCGCGCGCGGTCCGGCGGGCGGCGGCGGTGCGCGACGCCAACCGGGGCGTCGCCGACGCGCAGCTTCTGCTGGGCGACGCGGCGCTGGCGGATGGGCAATATGAGCTTGCCGTCCGATCCTATCGCGCGGCGCGCGATCTGGATGCGGGCGAACGCACGACGCTGCGGCTCGCCAATGCGCTGTTCCGCGCGGGCGACGAAGCCGGGTCCGGGGCGGCGGTCCTCGCGTTGCGCGACAGCCAGCCGTCGAGCATCGCCGCTGACCGGCTCGCGGGCCATCTGGCGATGGATATCGAGCAGTGGGACAAGGCAATCGCGCATTTCGAGCGCGTCCGGCGGCGCATCGGCAACCGCGACGTGGTCGTGCTGCGCAATCTCGCGCGCGCTTATGCCGCGAAGGGCGACGATGCGCGCGCGACGGCGACGATCGCGCTGGCCTATCGCCTCCAGCCGCTGAACGGGGACATCATGCTGTTCTACGCCGACATGCTGGAAAAGCGCGGGCGTGCGCAGGCGGCGGAGGATCTGCGCGACAAGGCCGAACAGATCGGGCGGTGACGCCGCCCTATGCCTCCGTCATGTCCAGCAGCGCGCGCGCGTCGAGACCGATGCGGCGCATTTGTTCGGCAACCGGGGGCCAGATATTGGTCAGGAAATCCTCGCGCATCAGGTCGCGAAGCCGCTCGGTCGCGCCCTCGGCGACGAACATGCCGACGCCGCGCCGGACCGTGACCAGCCCCTCGTCCTGGAATGTCTGATAGGCCTTGGCGACCGTCAGCGGATTGGCGCCTTCCTCCGCCGCGAGCGAGCGCACCGACGGCAGCATGTCGCCGTCGCGATAGGCGCCGTCGAGGATCGCGTTCGCGATCACGTCGCGAAGACGCTGATACACGGGTTTGGGCTGGTCGAGCATGGCGACTTAATGCCATAAGACAGCAGTACAGTCAAATGCGGCGCGCGCTGAATCCGCGCGGCGTATTGAAATTATATGTCCCAGGCGCGGACGATCTCGTCATAAACGGGGCGCGGCCGTTCTTCCAATGCGCGCGCCGGGGTGCCGAGGAAGAAATAGCCGACGATCGTGTCGCCTTCACCGGCGCCGAACGCCGCGGCGACGTGCGGGCTATAGGCCGCCCAGCCCGTCAGCCAGCTGCCGACGAAACCATGGGCATGGGCGGCGTGGAGCAGGTTCATGCCGACCGCGCCCGCCGACATCTGTTGTTCCCAGACTGGCACCTTGCTGTCCCGGACGGGAGCGGAGATCAGGACCAGCAGCGTCGGCGCCTGATGCGCGAACTGGTCGAGCGCCGACAGGTCCAGGCCCGCCGCGCCGGGGTTTTCCATCACCCACGCTGTCTTGAGCAGATCGGCAAAGGCGGCGCGCCGATCGTCGGCGACCATGACGATGCGCCACGGGGCCAGCTTGCCATGATCGGGCGTGCGCAGCGCGAGTTCGATGATGTCCCTCAGTTGCGCGGCGTCGGGACCGGGCGCGACCATGTCCCGCGCCTTTCCCGAGCGGCGGGTGGCGAGATGCGAGCGGAGGGAGGAGGTGTCGTTGAACATCGACGCCATGTGGTCCGTTTGCGAGGCTTTCGCAAGACCGGCATGGCGCGGCGCCGCTCGCCGCGCGCGCAATTAGATTATTCCCTTACGCAATTTTAGCGTTAGGTTGCGGCCATCTATCCTCGCGGCAGCGAGGGCCATGATTATATCCGGGAAGGGTCGCGATGAGCGAAGCAGCAGTTCCGTCCGTGGGCGCGGACCCCAATGATCGCAAGTTTTTCGGCCACCCGAAAGGTCTGGCCATCCTGTTCTTCACCGAGATGTGGGAGCGTTTTTCCTTTTACGGCATGCGCGCCATGCTCACGCTCTATCTGATCCAGCATTTCCTGATCGGACCGCGCGAAGCGCAGGGCATCTATGCCGCCTATGGTTCGCTCGTCTATCTGATGCCGGTCATCGGCGGGCTGATCGCCGACCGCTATCTGGGATCGCGCAAGGCCGTGACGATCGGCGCCGTCCTGCTCGTGCTCGGACATTTCGGCATGGCGTTCGAAGGGTCGGGCGCGAAGCAATATGTGACGGTCGGCGAGCAGCGCTATGAAATCGTTGCGGAAGGGCGCGGCGAAAGCCGGACGCTGGAGATCGTGTCGGCGGCCGGGCAGCGCACGGGCGTCGAATTCTCGAGCGCGGGCATGACGCTGGCGGACCCCGCGGCCCTGGGACTGCCGCAAACGCTGGCCGAAGGCGACTATGGCGAAACCGTCGCGCGCGATCCGTTTTTCGAACAGATACTCTATCTGTCGCTGGCGCTCATCATCGTCGGCGTGGGTTTCCTGAAAGCCAATATCTCGACGATCGTCGGCGCGATCTATGCGAAGACCGACCCGCGCCGCGACCAGGGCTTCACGATCTTCTACATGGGCATCAACCTCGGCTCGCTGCTGGCCACGGCCTTTTGCACATGGCTGGGGTTCACCTATGGCTGGAAATACGGGTTCGGTCTCGCCGGGCTGGGCATGCTCGCGGGGCTTGTCACCTTTCTGACCGGACAGAAATATCTGCTCGGCAAAGCCGACCCGCCCGCTCCGGAAAAACTCCGCCGCCCGGTCGCGGGACCGGTTTCGCTGGAAGCGACCATCTATATCCTCGGCCTGCTGGCGGTCATCCCCATGTGGTTCCTGATCGGCCAGCACGACATCGTGACGATGACGCTGACGATCGGCGCGCCGCTGATCTTTCTGGCGATGTTCCTGTGGGTCGGCTGGTCGCTGCGCGGCCATGAACGTTCCCGCATGTTCGTGGCGCTGATCCTGATCGTCTTTTCGGTGCTGTTCTGGACCCTGTTCGAACAGGCGGGCAGTTCGCTGACACTTTATGCCAACAACAACACGAACCTGAGCGTGCTCGGTCTCTTTTCGATCAATGCGGGGCAGACGCAGCTGTTCAACCCCGGTCTCATCGTCCTGCTCGGCCCGCTGTTCGTCGCCATGTGGGCATGGCTGGCGCGCCGGAACATCGAGCCTTCGACGGCGGCGAAATTCGGGCTGGGCATCGTGCAGGTGGGGCTGGGCTTCCTGGTGCTCGTGTTCGGCATCGAACATTTCGTCGGCCCGGATTTCCGCGTGCCGCTGCTGTGGCTGTTCCTTGCCTATCTGTTCCATACCACCGGCGAATTGTGCCTGTCGCCGGTCGGCCTGTCGATGATAACGCGGCTGTCGGTGCCGCGTGTGGTCGGATTGATGATGGGCGTGTGGTTCCTCAGTTCGGCGCTGGCGCATACGCTGGCCGGGCTGATCGCCCAGGAAACCTCCACCGACACCGTGGCCGGCGTGGTGAAGGACGCGGGCGCGCAGCTTGCCAGCTATCAGTCGGTGTTCAGCACGATCGGCTGGGTGGCGGTCGGGATCGGCGTGCTGCTGACGCTGCTGTCGCCGATCCTGTCGCGATATATGCACCTCGACACGCTGAGCGATGCCGACGATCTGGCCGGAAGCGGCGAGATCGGCGAAGCGCAGGCGGCGGGCGTCCACCCCGAATCCAAAGGAAGCTGAATCATGGGCATTCGTGTGAAAGGCAGCCTGCTCGCTGCCGTGTCGCTGGCGTTCGCGGGCTGCGCGGCGACGGACAAGACCCCGGCGCGGTCGGCGGGCGACCGGCCCGCCGCCAAGGCGGCCAAGCCCGCGCGGTTCGACAAGGACCCCTATCCCTCGACCTATCGAGCCTATCCGGGGCAGGCGACGGCGGTGCGCGGCGTCACCATCTTCGACGGCGAGGGTGGGCGGATCGACGGCGGCACGGTGCTGCTTTCGGACGGGAAGGTCGCGGCGGTCGGCGGTCCCGACACGGCGATCCCGGAAGATGCGGTGGTGATCGACGGGACAGGCAAATATCTGACGCCCGGCATCATCGACGTCCACAGCCATCTGGGCGTCTATCCCTATCCGCACGTCGAGGCGCATGAGGACGGCAACGAGATGACCAGCCCGACGACGCCCGAGCTGTGGTCCGAACATAGCGTCTGGCCGCAGGACCCCGGTTTCAGCCGCGCGCTCGCCAATGGCGGCGTCACGGCGCTTCAGATCTTGCCGGGCAGCGCGAACCTGATGGGCGGACGCTCGATCACGCTCAAGAATGTGCCGTCGCGCACCGTGCAGGGGATGAAGTTCCCCGGTGCGCCCTATGGCCTGAAAATGGCGTGCGGCGAAAATCCGAAGCGCGTCTATGGCGCCAAGGGCCGCGCGCCCTCGACGCGCATGGCCAATTTCGCCGTCAATCGCGCGATATGGGCGAAGGCGGCGGCCTATAAGAAGAAGCTCGACGAAGGAAAGGCAGTCGACCGCGACTTGGCGATGGAGACGCTGGCGGGCGTGCTGTCGGGCGAGATACTGATTCACAATCATTGCTATCGCGCCGACGAGATGGCGCTCGTCATCGATATG
>PHEM01000280.1 GCA_002842935.1 Alphaproteobacteria bacterium HGW-Alphaproteobacteria-13
GAGGCCATGGGCATGCTCAACCACCATTTCGCAGCAGCCGCCTGATCGGCGCAGAGCGACAGCCTACCTCTGACTGCCGCCAATCTTTGCAACAGAGCCGTCCGAAGAACTCATGCGAACGATGTAGTTCTTGTTTGTCAAGTTTTGAGCGAACAGGCGAACCTGATACTTGTCATCAGCGCTGAACCAGATCACGGAAGCATTCAGGAGCACGTATGCGCGCTGCGCATCCAGCGCGGTGTTGAATTCCCGGAAGTAGATCTTCGACCGATAGCTGACATCTAACAGCGTACGCACATGTCCACCAAACGCGATCGGCTCGCTGTCATAGGTCAGCCCGACATTTGCTGAAACCCGCGGCGCATTGGACAGATAGTTGCCCGACACGTCCTGGGCGCCGAGCGCGGGCGTGAGCGTGTCCAGATTGACGAAATCCTTGTACGTCGCCTTGAGAAGCGAAAGGTTGCCGGTCAGAGTCCAATGCGGGTCTGGGCGCCATGTGCTTTCAAGTTCGGCGCCCACCACGCGCGCCGCGGCGGCGTTGGTGATCTTCGAGACTAGGCCGACGACTTGGTTCAGCTGTAGGTCGGTGTAGTCATAGTAGAAAGCGCCAACGTTCAACAGTAACGCTCCGTCTAGGAGCTTGTTCTTCCAGCCCGCCTCGTAGGAAGTGACCTTTTCTGGCTTGAATACCTGGTTGCAATCGTAAGGGTTGAAGCCGCCGATCTTCAAGCCCTTTGAAAATGTCGCGTATAGGTTGCTGTTATCGCTGACGTCATACTGCGCGCCGACCCTTGGAGTCGTGGAGTGGAATTGGATCTCGTTCCGCTGCAGCGGACAGGTGTCGATCGGCGCCGCGGGTCCAAACGTCAGGAAATTGCGCTGGACATCGCTCTGCCGATCCTCGGAATATCGCAACCCGCCGATGAGTTTCGCCCGCTCGGTGAGGTGCCAGGTGAGGTCCACAAACGCGGCATAGGATTTGGTGACGTAGTCGAATGACTCGAAGTCGAGGGTGCTGCCCGCCGGCAGGGGAGAGAGCCCCAATGGGAAATTATAGTGCAGCTTATCGTAGGCGGTGTCACGCATATAGAAAGCGCCGACGAGCACCTCGACTGCCCCCAGACTGCCCGCGACATTGACCTCCTGGGTAAAGGTGTTTGAGCGCGCCCAGCGTTCCACGGGGAGCCCGTTGACGTTGATGGCGTCATCATCCCGCTGTTCTTGGTCGGCGAGCCGCTGATAGCCCGTGATCGACTTGACCTGGAGGCCTGCCACCTTCCACGTGATGATCGCGCCTGCTGCAGCGTAAGAGCGATCGGCGCCGATCGGATCGTCGGCTGAGATGCGACGCGGCTGCAAAGGTACGATAGCGGTGGCCAGGTAGGGATTCTTGGCGACGGCGTCGGCCGAGGGTTTGTTGGACAATGTGAAGTAAGAGGTCGGTCCGGAGGAATGCAGACCCGTCGCACTGAGATCGAGCGCCAAGTCGTCCGTGACATCCACCGCCAGTTTGAACCGGCCCGAAGTCGCGCGACCTCGATCGACATCCTGGCCGCCCGGCAGGACATTTTTCACAAAGCCCTCGTCGCGGCGCCAGCTGTCTAGCACTAGTCGAGCGCGGATGCGCTCATTGACCGGGACGTTGAGCACGCCCTGAAGTCGACCTTCGTCATAGCTGGCATAGCTTCCAAGCACGTAGCCTTCGAACCTGTCGGTCGGGTCCTGCGTGACGAAATTCACAACCCCACCGTTGGCGTTGCGTCCGTACAATGTGCCCTGCGGTCCGCGCAGCACCTCGACACGGGCAATGTCGGTTTGCGCAAGGTCACCCATCGAGGGGCGAGGTTGATAGACCCCGTCCACGTGGATAGCGACGCCTGGCGAGCCCTGGTTAAGTCCGACACCGCGAATGGTGATTGCTGTCTGCCCCAACAAGCGGCCAGCCTGCATGCTCGGCACGATGAATTGTAGGCCTTCAGGTTGGGAGACCCCCCGCTGCTGAAGCACCGCGCCACTGACAGCGGTAATGGCGGCGGGGATGTCCTGGACGGTCTCGGAACGCTTCTGCGCGGTGACCACCAATTCGTCGACCATTGAAGCAGGACCCGTCTCTGCCTGCGCGCCCCATGCATCCGTCGTGAGAAGCCAAGGCGCCATCATGGCGGACGCACACAGAGAAATGCGGACGGCGTGTTTCATGGTTCCCCTTCAAGTTTCGCTCGCTCAGGTGAAGCGAAGGTTCGCCCCACAACCGGCGGCGAAGGCGCTTCCAAGTCTGAGGGCAGACTCCGACTCGTCCTCCCATTCGTCAAGCATTTTAGGTAGAACGTCCGACTTTGGCGCGTTGCTTGGGTGCAGAAAGGTGCACCTCGGCCGCCGCCTGCGTGCGCAAAAATGCACCCGGATACCGCGAATGATGTGGATAATCGCATGTTTTCGTCCACGAGATGCGCGGCTGAGGCTCCACACGGTCACTTGACAATCTAGGACATATGCATAATATTTCGGCTGTCGGCGGTGTCGTCAGGGCATGCGCCGGAGCTGTCGCGGTAGGTTATTGTCCACGCGGCTTAGACCAGCAGAAGGAGCGCGACAGTGAGCAAGGTGGACCTTTGGCAGGATGCGACGGCCCAGGCCGAACTCGTGCGCTCGGGAGAGATAAGCCGGACCGAACTGCTGGAGGCGACGATCGCTCATGTCCAAGCTGTGAACCCAGAGATCAATGCCGTCATCATCCCGCTCTTTGAGAAGGCGCGGCGTGAGAGCGAGTTGGCCTCCGGGCCCTTCGCTGGCGTGCCCTATCTTCTGAAGGACCTCACCGTCGTGAGCCAAGGCGATATCAACACGTCCAGCATCAAAGGCATGAAAGAGTCCGGCTACAGAGCCGACCACGATGCCTATTTCGTGCAGCGGATGCGCGCGGCGGGGTTCGTTTTGCTCGGCAAAGTTAATACACCGGAGATGGGCACGCAGGTAACGACGGAGCCCGAAGCGTGGGGCGCCACTCGGAACCCTTGGAACCTCGGACGGTCGGTTGGCGGATCCAGCGGCGGCTCAGGGGCTGCGGTAGCCGCGGCTCTGTCACCGGTTGCGCACGGCAATGACGCGGCAGGTTCCGTGCGCATACCTGCCAGCGTCTGCGGCGTCGTCGGCCTCAAGCCGACGCGTGGGCGGATATCCCCAGGCCCCTTGGTCACTGATTCAGACAACGTCGCAGGAGCCGCCCATGAAGGCCTCTTTGCGCGAAGCGTGCGGGACATCGCGGCGTTACTGGACGTCGTCAGCGGCCATCGGCCGGGCGACACGTTCTGCGCACCGACAGCGTCACGGCCCTACGCCCAGGGCATAAGCGAGAATCCGGGCAGTCTCCGCGTGGGGGTCCTGACCCACAACCCCGTTGGCGACTTCGCTCTGGATCCGGAATGCGCCGCGGCGGCACGGGGCGCCGCTGCGGCGCTTGCCGCGCTCGGCCATGACGTGAACGACGCCTACCCAGAGGCGCTCGGCGATCGGTCCTTCCTCAAGGACTACTCGACGATTTGCGACGTCGCGATCGCGCGAGAGATCGAACGCAACGGAGAACTGATCGGCCGGCCGCTGACGGAGGATGACGTTGAGTGGACCAGTTGGGAAATGGTCAAACGCGCAGACCAAGTCACGGGGCGCGCCTTCGCCGCGTGCGTGGACGAGCTTCGATACTACGCTGGGAAGGTGGAGCGTTGGTGGGAGGCGGGTTGGGACCTCCTGATCTTGCCGACTGTAACGCGTCAGACGCCGGAAATTGGGGAACTCATGCTCGCCAAGGGAACCGACTTGGAAGGGCGTCACACCGCCTTTATCTCGGGCAGTCTGCGGATGCTGGCCTTCACCGTTCCCTTCAACGTTTCGGGGCAGCCGGCTATCTCCCTCCCCATCGGCATGTCTAGCGATGGGATGCCGATTGGGGTGCAGATCGTCGCGGCCTATGGACGCGAGGACCTCCTCCTTCAGGTGGCCGCGCAGTTGGAAGGGGCGCTGCCATGGGTCGCTCGGCGGCCCCAATTGCTGAACCCGTCGCGGAAGATCCCAGCGGCCTGATGCTTGCGGGAGATGGGGTCCGGCCGACAGATACGGGCCGGGCCCAGGTTTCGTCCCCAACTGGCACCCCACACCGCCTTAGTGAAGGTCCGCCTCGGGGACGCCCCACAGCCGGATTGAGGCCACTCTTTTCTGTGCTGGAACCCCGGCCTGTCGTCGCCTGCTTGTGAGCTCGCACCACGGTCGAGCTTAGCATCAGGTACTGAGTGTCTCAATCCTTCGTCAGTTCGTCGATCAGACGCTCCCACACCCGGCCGCCGCCCACCGACTGAAGAGCTTGCCGTATTCCACTTGCCGTACCGCTCGAGCATGCGCCGGCCAGATCGAGCCGGTCGTGGGGCTCTTCCAGTCGACGGCAGGCAAGAGGGCTCTGTTGCAAAAATCGTGAAGCTTGAGCATGCTTGGCGGAGATTGGACGGACGGAACGATGACGGATTTCAAGTGGCGCCATTTCCAGGGTGATG
>PHEM01000281.1 GCA_002842935.1 Alphaproteobacteria bacterium HGW-Alphaproteobacteria-13
GCGCATTCCCGCGATGACGCTGGTTACGACCGCGCAGCATAAGGGCGCCGACGCCATCGGCGCGGCATGGGCGGCCGCGCGCGGTGTTCCGCTCGTCGCGTTCCGCCTCAACCGCCAACTCGGCAACCGCGCCGCCTTCGAACGGAACCGCTCGCTGATCCGCTTGTTGCCCGTCGAAGCCGTCATCTGCGAGGGAAGCGGCATCCAGATCAATCTTGCGCAAGGCCTTCGCGCAGCTGGCGTTCCACTCACCATCTTCAAGCATGAAGATTTTGCGTTCCGCGATCAGGCTCACGCCTGATCGCCTTGCACTTTGGAGGAAAGACAGTGTTTAACCGTACCAAAGCAACGCCACGTCAGATCGCCATCAATCAAGCGTCATACGAAGCTGCGCTGAACGGTGTGCCCTTCGAATTCGAAGGAATCGACATGAAAGCGCCTGTCGGCGAGTGGCCCGAAGGTGATTGGGAAGCCTATAATTGGGGTAAGGCATTCGGCGAACAGAAGGCCCACAACATTAAGTTGGGGTGGGCCTAGTCATGCGCTTTGCGCCGCATCACGGCATCTACGCCTACGAACGGACCAACAGGAAATTGAAGGCAGCTGAACGCCGCCTGCGTTTGGATCGGGAGAAATTCCCGCTCTTTGCCGAAGAGATCGGCGAAAGCCAGCCAACGCCAGAGGAATTGTTGGCCGCGCGGGCGCGATCATTCGTCACCAGCCAGCAAAACAGCCGGGACCGCGCAGCCCGGAACTGGTGGCAGGCGCGGGCGGAACTTCGCGCGATTCCAGACGTGATCCTGTTGCAAGATGACGGCACCGATCTGGTTGAACGCTTGTTCGACTAACCGGCGCCGGCATTGGCCCCCGGCATAGAGGGCCGCGCCCTCATACCGGGGCCCAGCCCGCTAATCGCGAGCGGGGGTTGATTTCTCATATTCCGTAGATTACGTAGAGTGAAGATTCTCAGTAAAAGAATTTTGCGGGCAGTTGTTATGTCTGGCTGTGGTGGCCGGATGCACTGACCAGGTAACGGTTGATGAGGGAATCATGGAACTACCAATCGAGAAGGTCACTTCCAGCGAAGTGTCGAAGCGCTTCGGCTTCTACTATGATGAGGCCATGACGCACGCGATCGCGGTCGAGCGCAACGGCGCCGCGCGCGTCGTGATGTTGCCAGCGTCCGAGTATGAACGCCTCGCGCGCCTCGACCACATCGCTGTTACGCCCGAGGAACTGAGTGATGAAGCTACCCGCAGCCTCCGGACCGCACAAGCGCGGCCCGAAGCAATCCGCCTCAACGAGCTCATGGACTGAGCCGCAACCCACCGATGTCATCAGCTATGTCTACCTCTGGCGTGCCGAGAAAGAGCGCGGGCTTGAGGATGGACGAAAGACAAGGCCTTGCCTTGTCTTGAGCACCTATAAGGCCCGGGGCCAGCTCCGGGTCATCACGGCACCCATCACGACGAGGAATTACGATTCCAGCTTCACGCTCCCGATCCCGCCCCGGGTGACAGCCCATCTCGGACTGGACGATCGTTCCCGGGTTGTGTGGAACGACCTCAACGAATTTGCATGGGTCGGTCCCGATGTCCGAGGCACAGTGGATGGCAGCCCCTTTATCGGGATCATGCCCGAAGCTCTGTGGCGCCGTGTCATCGACAATGTGATCAAACTCCGGATCGATCCCACCCATCGCTCGGAATAGCGAACCGAAAAGCAGTGCCACGGTCCAATGCCGCGCATTAGCGAAGGCCGGGGAGTAGAACGGCACCGCATAGCTCGATCGCGAATCCACGCTCAATGCTCCAGCGGCAACGGATCGATTCCGGCATCGCCCATCTGTTGGTCGGTCCATCAGGGGGCGGCGGAGGGGCGCGTGACCCATCGCACCGCCTCTAACACCGGTGCAAACACCAGCGCTTGCACCGGTGCCATCTCAGATTATCCGATCAATCCCGCAAGGCGCTCCCTAACGGAGGCGTACACCGGACGTGAGGTGTGGCGGACTTTGTCGCCCGGCGCGGACGCCATCGAACCACCGGCGCTGGCAGGCCATGGGGCGGGCCCGATCCTGTTGAAAGCAGCACTCCGTTGCTGCGCGAAATCTGCCGCGAGTAACTCTGGTATCGGGAAGCCTGCCCGGCCAGCTCTTCGCCAAGCGCGGATGATTGCGTGGTCCTTGCCGGAGCTTATCGGTCCCCTCGTGACGGGTTATCCCCGCTCCTGAGCAAAATTCGAAGGCGTTGCCGGCGTCAAGGCTGCGCGCCGCGCTAGCCGCCTCCCCCTGATCTATAATTGCCAGGAGACATTGCCCTTCGAGCAAGATCCCGGGAATATCGCCGCAGCGCGGGATATTCGCCGTGATGCAGCTCATATATAGCGGAAAGACCGGATGTTTGGAGGACTACCGGCCGGTCTCATCATCTTTCCCGGTACCGGCATCCCGCACAATCCCGCCGACAAGGCGAAGAAGCTAGGGATGCCGGTATGGGATTCCGGAAGCACCCGGTCTGACAGCTTGCGCGCCACCCCGTTCAGAACTTCGCTTCCACCGTTACGCCATAGGTTCTCGACTCGGCGAGATGGAAATAGTCGTACCCGAGAGCGGAGATATCGAGGCCGGACGTCGCATAGGTGCGATTGAATAGGTTTTTGCCCCAGATTTGCGCTTTATATTTGCCGTCGCCAAAGCTGTACGAGGCTTGGGCGTTGACGAGGGCATAGCCTGGCTGGGCAATCCGCTGCGTGTTGAACAGGTCGAAATATTGCTTCGTATTGTAGCTTGCGTTGATACCGAGTGAGAGCTCGTCCGCTCCTTTCTTCAGGATCGTGAGGTCAGCAGCGGCGTTCAGGCTCCAGGTTGGGGCATTGGGCAGCCGGTTGCCAGCAAGGTCGGCGCCGGAGATGTTCCCGCGCCTGATCTCGGTGTGAAGGTAGCCGGCCCCGCCGCGCAGCGTCAGTACATCAAGCGGGCGCACGACCAGCTCGAGCTCCGCGCCGTAGATCTGCGACTT
Organism: Alphaproteobacteria bacterium HGW-Alphaproteobacteria-13; assembly: GCA_002842935.1. GTDB lineage: Bacteria > Pseudomonadota > Alphaproteobacteria > Sphingomonadales > Sphingomonadaceae > Sphingopyxis. Next base: position 3,021 of record PHEM01000281.1, read on the forward strand.
GGGTATGTTGACCAACGGTTGAAGCACACCGATCAGGCTGAGCGCTTGCTGATTCTTGTAGTTGTACAGGAAAACGGCCCCGTTGAGCGTCAGCCGCCGGTCCAGAAACTGGGTCTTAGCCCCGATTTCGAAGGCGTCCACGGTTTCCGGTTTGGCGATCGTCAACTCGTCGGGCGCGAAGAAGGCTTGAGAATTGAACGAGCTTCCGCGATAGCCGCGGCTGTAGCTCGCATAGAGGAGATGGTCGGGACTGAGCTTGAGATCGACGCCGACCTTGCCCGTCACGCTACCCTTGCTGAACCGCAGTGCCGTCGTCGCGTCGAAATTTCCGGGGTCGCCCGGAATCGTGTTAGCGACAGGCACGCCGTCGATCCCAATTGCCTGCGCTTTAAAGTCGCTGAGACGGCCCCGGTCCCATGTGTAGCGAAGGCCGCCGCGCAGCGTAACCAACTCGCCAAGCTCATACGTGAGGTCGGCATAGAGAGCCTTGCTGCTCTTCTTCTGCGCGAACTGGTTACGATAGACGCACGCCGTGGAAAAATCGACGGCGCAGTCGTCGGCGTCGATGTTTCCGTCGCCATCGACATCGATATCGGTGAAGAATCGATATTCGGTGCTCGTGTCGAGTTTCTCGACATGGTAATAAGCGCCGAGAATGAAGTTCAGACCCGCACTAAAACTGCTTGCGATCCGCAGGTCCTGGGCGAACTGATGTCCTTTGGCCCGGATATCATTGTCGTTGACCTGGCGCGGGCTGCCCTCCGTGTCTTCGGGATTGTGGAGCTTGCCACGATCGTAGGAGGTGATCGATGTCAGGCGGATATCATTGGCCAGATCCCAATTGGCGGTCAGAGCTGCACTGTTCGTGCGATGACGACGGCGCCGCGCATAGCTTGTTTCGATTTCGCGGCGTGTCAGGCCGGTCCTAAAATAGCTTTCCATGCCGAAAAGCTCGTAGACGCCGGCACCGATGCCGTCGGCGAGCGGTCGACCATAAATGCCATAGTTGAACGGATTGTCGAGGCTGGTGGACAGCCGCAGAACAAGCTCAAGATCGGGGGTCGGCTTCGTCCTGATCGTCCCGCGGATGGCATAGTTCCGAACCTGATTGAGGTCGGGCTCGCCAGGCACGCGGTTCTTGAACCAGCCGTCGCGCCGCGCGAATGTGAAGGCCAGTCGGGCAGCCGTCGTATCGCCCAGCGCGACGTTGAGCGCTCCATTGGCATCCATTCGGTTGTAGTTTCCATAGCCTAGCGACAGATAACCCTCATTCTCGAACTGCGGCAGGCGGCTGATGAAATTGACCGCGCCGCCCGTCGTGTTCTTTCCGTACAGCGTTCCCTGGGGGCCACGCAGGACTTCCAGCCGCTCGAGATCGTAGAGACCGATCGGAATGAACGGGAAGCTGCCTTTGTAGACCTCGTCGAAATAGGTCGCGACCGGGCTTTGCTGATTGACGCTGAAATCGGACATCGACACGCCGCGAAGCGAGAAAATGGGTATATTCTCGCCGAGAGTGCT
>PHEM01000282.1 GCA_002842935.1 Alphaproteobacteria bacterium HGW-Alphaproteobacteria-13
TGCCGATTGACGTAAACGTCAAGCCCCGCCGATACTCCCTGCCAGCAAGGGAGAGATTCGCATGACCGACACCGCCGCCCCCGCCATCCTGACCGAGCGCCGGGACCATGTCCTGATCGTCACCATCAACCGGCCCGAGGCGCGCAACGCCGTCAACGCCGCCGTCCATGTCGGCATCGGCACGGCGCTGGAGGAAGCGGAAAGCGATCCCGACATCCGCGTCGTCATCGTCACGGGCACGGGCGACAAGAGTTTCTGCGCCGGGGCCGACCTCGTCGCCCTGTCGCGCGGCGAGACGCTGGCGCCCGCGGACAAGGCGCAGCAGGCGTGGGGCTTCGCGGGCATGGTCGAGCACCCGATCTCCAAGCCGATCATCGCCGCGGTCAACGGCTTCGCCTTTGGCGGCGGCTGCGAGATCGCGCTGATGAGCGACCTGATCGTCGCCGCCGATCATGCGCAGTTCGGCCTGCCCGAAGTCAAGGTCGGCCTGTTCGCGGCGGCGGGCGGCGCGTTCCGCATCGCGCAGCAACTGCCGCGCAAGGTCGCGATGGAGCATCTGCTGACCGGCGACCCGTTCGATGCCGCAGCGGCGCAGCGTTACGGCTTCGCCAATCGCGTCGTCCCGCTCGCCGACCTGATGCCGACCGCGATCGCGCTGGCGGAGAAGATCGCCGCCAACGCGCCGCTGTCGGTGCAGGCGTCGAAGCGCGTCGCGCTGGGCATCCACGAAGGTACGATCGAAAGCGATGCGGCCAGCTGGACCGCGAACATACGCGAGCGCAAGCTTCTGATGGCCAGCGAGGACGCGCGCGAAGGGCCGCGTGCCTTCGCCGAAAAACGCAAGCCCGAATGGAAGGCCCGCTGACATGATGAGCGATCCCGAACGCATCCCCGTCATCATCGGCGTCGGACAGCTGGTCGACCGGCCCGACGATCCCGACCGGGGCCTCGACTCGCTGGGCCTGATGGTCGCGGCGCTGAACGCCGCCGACGCCGATGGCGGCGGCGGATTGCTGGCCGATCTGGACAGTCTCGCGATCGTCGACCAGATCAGCTTTCACGGCCTCGGCAAGCTGTGCGACCCGCTGGCCGCCGCGATCGGCGCCGCGCCCGCGATCAACTATCAATCGGACGCGCCGCACGGCGACACGCCCGTGCGCCTGCTCAACGAGGCCGTGAACCGCATCGGCGCGGGCGAAGTCAGGCTGGCTGCGGTCGTCGGCGGCGAGGCGCTCCGCACCGCCGCGGGCCGCGCCGCCAAGACCGCGAGCGGCGAGGACAAAAGCTATAACGCCGTGCGGCAGGTCGCGACGCGGCGCGGAGCCAATTATACGCAGGCGCATGGACTGGCGGCCCCCGTCGACGTCTATCCGCTCTATGAGAATGCGACGCGCGCGGCGTGGGGCGACAGCCTGGCCAAGGCGCAGTTCGAAAGCGCCGAAATCTGGTCGCGCTTCTCCGAAGTCGCGGCCCAGAATGAGGGGGCATGGATTCGCAAACCCGTGACCCCCGCCGACATCCTCGACGTGAACGAGCGCAACCGCCCCATCGCTTTCCCTTATTCGAAGCTGATGGTCGCCAATTCGTCCGTGAACATGGGCGCGGGCTTCATCGTCGCGAGCCTGGCCGAGGCGCGGCGGCGCGGGATCGCGGAGGACCGGCTGATCCATGTCGGCATGGGCGCGGCGGCCAAAGAGCCGGCGAACATCCTGAAGCGCGACCGCTATGACCATAGCGTCAGCATGGAGACGAGCATCCGCCGCACGCTCGCCCTCAACGGTATGACCGTCGAGGATCTCGATTGCGTCGAGCTTTACAGCTGCTTCCCCTGCGTGCCCAAAATGGCGCGGCGCATCCTCGGCTGGCCGTGGGATCGCCCGGCGACGGTGTTCGGCGGCCTGACCTTCGGCGGCGGCCCGATCGCCAACTATATGAGCCATGCGATCGTATCGATGGTGCAGAAGCTGCGGCAGGAAGGGCGCCATGGCTTCCTGTTCGCCAACGGCGGCTTCGCGACCGACAATCATTGCATCGTGCTGGGCAAGCAGCCGATCGCCGCGGCCGCCTTCCCGCAGGACTTCGACTATCAGGCCGAGGCCGAGGAAAAGCGCGGTCCGGTCCCTGAACTGATCAAGGATTATGCCGGACCGGCGACGATCGAAAGCTACACCGTCTTCTATGGCCGCAACGGCGCTCCGCGCGCTGGCGTGGTCGTCGCGCGTACGCCCGAAGGCGCACGGACGCTCGCGCATGTGGATGTCACGGACGCGGCGATGCTCGCCTTCCTGACCGACGGCGCGGCCGAGCCGGTCGGCACCGAAGGGCGGATCGTGGCGCTGGACGAAGGCTTCGGCTGGCGGGCGGCGTGAGCCGACCGTCGAATCTTCACCGTATCCCCGAGCGAAGACGAGGGGCATGGCCGAGCGAAGTCGAGGCAGCGCCGGTGCGGGTTCTCGCTGCGCTCGAACAAGCCCCTCGTCTTCGCTCGGGGAGGCGGATGCTTCCGATTGCGCGCAATCCCTACCCGTCCACGAACGCCGTCAACAACGGCACCACCACCTCCGGCGCCTCGATGGTCGTCAGATGGCCCGCGCCCGGCACCACTTCCAGCCGCGCGCCGGGGATCGCGTCCCGAATCTCGTCATGATGCGCGCGGCTGGTGATGCCGTCCTTCTCGCCCCAGATCAGCAGCGTCGGCACCGCGATCTCGCCAAGGCGGGGGCGGCTGTCGATGCGCGCCATGATCGCGCGCTGCTGGGCCAGGAAAGTGTCGGCGCCGGTGTCGGCCGCCATCATCCGCGCAATGCCGAGCAGGCGTTCGTCACCGCGCTTTTCCTCCGGGAACAGGATCGGGATGCGTTCCTCGACCACCTGATCGAACCGGCCGCTTGTCACAAGGTCGATATAGCCCTGCCGCCGCGCGGTCTGCGCCGGGCCGTCCGCCGATGCGAGCGTCGAGAGCAGAGCCAGTTTCGCCACGCGCTCCGGCGCGCGGCGCATCACCTCGAACGCGACGAAGCCGCCCATGGCGTGCGCGATCAGCACGAATTTCGGCGGCGCATCGTCGAGCAGCCGCTGCGCCAGCCCCTCGATGCTGTCGTCGCTGCGATTGTCGGCGAGGATGATCTGACGATCCGGCCACGCGCCGAGCAGCGGCTGCCACACCGCATCGGTCAAAAGCTGGCCGGTAATCAGAACGATGGGGAGTGTCATTGTCAAACCACCTGATGCAAGAGCGCCTCGCCCGCGTCGAGGCGGCGGCAATTTTCCTGGGCGACGGACAGGCTGCGCACCAGCGTTTCGGGCGTCAGCCAGGCGATATGCGGCGCGAGCACCACATTGGGCAGCGCCAGCAGGGTATGGTCCGGCGGCACCGGCTCGTCTTCGAAAACATCGAGACCCGCGCCGCGCAAATGACCCGAGACCAGCGCCTCGACCAGCCGCGCCTCTTCGGCCAGCCCGCCGCGCGCGGTGTTGACCAGCACCGCGCCCTTCTTCATCGCCAGCGGGTCGATCATCCCGCGTGTCTCGTCGGTCAGCGGGACGTGCAGCGACACGACGTCGCACTCCGCGACCAGCCGGTCGAGCGGCCAATAATCATAAGGCACGTCGCGCGCGCTGCGCGCCGTATAGACGACGCGCGCGCCGAGCGCGGTCAGCGCGGGCGCCAGCCGCCGCGCCGAATCGCCAAAACCGACCAGCCCGACCGTGCGCCCGCAAATCTCGCCGACGCTGTCGAGTTCGGACGGGTCCGCCGTCCACCCCTCTCCGCCGCGCGTGCGCGCATCGAAGAAACAGGTGCGGCGCAGCACCGCCATCATCAGCGACAGCGCCATCTCCGCTACGGCCTGGCTGTTGGTGCCGGGCATGTTGCACACCGCGACGCCATGGTCCCGCGCGGCGTCGAGCGCGATGGTGTTGACGCCGACGCCGAGCTTCTGGATCAGCTTCAATCTCGGCGCGGAAGCGATGAACGCCTCCGTCACGGGCGTCAGCACATGCAGCAGCACGGTAATTTCGTCCGCTACACCGTCGAGCGGTTCCGCCTCGTCGACATGGACGACCGTGCCCGCGCCGAAGATTTCATCCACGGCCGCGCGGAAACCGGGGCTGGGACGGGCGTGGAGGACGATCATGCGAGCGTCGCGGCGACCGGCGCGGCAAAGGCCGAAGCCCCCGCGAACACCGCATCCGCGCCCATCGCTTCTTCGATGCGCAGCATCTCGTTCCACTTCGCCATGCGCTCGGAGCGCGTGAAGCTGCCGACCTTCAATTGCCCCGCGTCCCATCCCGTTGCGAGGTGGGCGATGGTGACATCCTCGCTCTCGCCCGAGCGCGCGGAGACGATCGCGCCCCAGCCGCGCGTGACGGCGGCGTCGAGCGCCGCTTTCGCCTCGGTCACGGTGCCGACTTGGTTGACCTTGATCAGCGCCGCGTTGCACACGCCCGCCTCGCCCGCGCGTTCGACGCGCCCGGCGCTGGTGACGAGGACGTCGTCGCCGATGATCTGCACCTTGTCGCCGATCGCCCAGTCGTCCTGCCCCGCCGGGTCCTCGATCGACAGGATCGGGTAGCGCCCGGCCCATTCGACGATGCGCGCGCCCATCTCTTCGCTCGTCAGACGGCCTTCGTCGAGCGCGAGGCTGTAGCCCGACGCGTCGCCCAGCTCGTTCGCGGCGATGTCGAGCGAGATGAACACATCCTCGCCCGCGCGGTGCCCGCTCGCCTCGATCGCGCGCGTCAGCGTGTCGAGCGCATCCTCGTTCGACGCAAAGTTCGGCCACCAGCCGCCTTCGTCGGCGACGCCCGACAGCGGTCCCTTCGCCTCCATCAGCCTGCCCGCGGCGCGATAGACATCGTCCGTGATCTCCAGCGCGCGGCGAAAGCTGCCGGCCTTGGGGCACATGACCATGAAGTCCTGCACGTCGGTGCGCCGCCCGGCGTGCGCGCCGCCGCCGAAGATCTGGATCTCGGGCAAGGGTACGCGCACCGCCTTGCCGCCCGCCAGATAGCGCCACAGCGGCGCGCGCGCGGCGGCGGCGGCGGCGTGCAGCACCGCCATCGACACGGCAACGACCGCGTTCGCGCCGAGCCGCGCCTTGTTCGGCGTGCCGTCGAGTTCGCACAGCGCCTTGTCCACGGCCGCCTGATCGCGCGCATCCATGCCCGCGATCGCGCCCGCGATTTCCGCGCCGATGCCCGCAACGGCACGCGCCACGCCAAAGCCGCCGAAGGCGACCCCGCCGTCGCGCAGGTCGATCGCCTCATGCGCGCCGCGCGAAGCCCCCGTCGGGGCGATGGCGCGTCCGACCGCGCCCGATTCCAACACCACTTCCGCCTCGACAGTGGGCCGCCCGCGCGAATCCCAAAGCTGGCGGCCCGTGACGGAGGCGATACGCGCACTCATGTGAAATTCCTTTTCCAGTTGGTGACAAGCGCGTCGATGGCGACGGGCGCGGCGATCCGCGCCCGCGCCTGTTCGCGCACGATATGCTTATGGTCGGGATCGGTCAGATAGGGCGCGGGCGATTTGCCCTCGACGCGCGCCAGCAGCAGGCCCGCCGTCAGCGCGCCCGCCCGCGCCAGCACGCTGCCCGGCTCTTCCCAATCAACGCCGCCGCGATAGGCGGCGATCGTCGCACCGGCCGCCGCGATCATCCGGGCATCATCCAGCCACACGGCCTTCAGCAGCAGATGCGTGACGCAAAAGGCAAGGTCGAAGGCCGGGTCGCCATAGACGGCGCATTCGGCGTCGAGGAACACCGGCCCGTCCGCGCTGACGAGGATATTCTTGGGACTGACGTCGCCGTGGACGAGCGCGATCTTGCGCGCCGACAGATCGTCGGCGAGCGCCTCCAGCGCCGGGGCCAGTTCCGCATCCTTGCGCGCGACGTGCAGCAGGAAGGGATCGACGCGCAGCGCGCGGAACATCGCATCGTTGGGAAAGGCGTCGCGGTCGGCGGCGCTGTTTGCGCTCGCGGCGTGGACGGCGGCGATCCGCTCGCCGACCGCCGCCGCGAAGCCCGTATCGACGCGGCCCGCTGTCAGTTCGTCTTTCCACACCGGGCAGCCGGGCAGGAAACGCATGGCAAAGCCATGGCCGGGCAGTTCGGCGAGCACTTCGGGCGCCATGCGCGCATCGACGCCGCGCGCGCGCCGCAGCCAGCGTATCTCGCTGGTTCCGCGCTCGACCGGCGCGTGCCATTCGGCGGCGACGCGCAATTGTTCGAGCGGGCGCTTGACGACGATCGGACCCGTCAGCGTATCGACTTTCCACACATCGCACGACACGCCGCCGGTCAGCGGCTGGAGGACGGGATCGCCCTCCCCGATCAGCCCGGCGGCGCGCACCCGGTCAAAGACCTGCTGGCGCAGCGGCCGCGCGGTTTCAGAAAGCGGCGGGATGAGCGGTCCGCAGCCTGGCGCTCCGCCGCCAAGCCGCTTTCGCTCTGCCGAAAGGTCTGCCATTTTTGTTCGGCTCCCTAACTAAACACTGCGGATGCAGCGAGGTTTCGTCTCGTGTTACGCCGCTTTGCAGCACAATCACGGTATTGGCACCCAGATTCCTACAGTGTCGCGTCATTTTTATTTTGACAACTAAAATTATTGCTCCAAATATCGGCCCATTCCGGCGAATCCGCCGGGCAGAGCCTGCATGGCTCGACTTTGGGAGGAAGACATGAAAAAGACCCTTTTGCTCGCCGCCACCCTGGCGCTCGGCTACACGACTTCGGCGATCGCCCTGACTGTTGGCGTTTCCTGGTCGAATTTCCAGGAAGAGCGCTGGAAGACCGACGAGGCCGCAATGAAGGCCGCGCTCGAGGCCGCCGGTGCCACCTATGTTTCGGCGGACGCCCAGT
>PHEM01000004.1 GCA_002842935.1 Alphaproteobacteria bacterium HGW-Alphaproteobacteria-13
GCGCTGGCCGCCGGGCTGGCCGCGATCTGGGGCGCCGCGACGCTGACGCAAATGACCGCCGCTGCGGATGCGGCCGTGCGGCACAAGGGGCAAGCGCCGCGCCCCCTGATCACGGTCGTCCAGCCGAACATCGGCCAGCAGGACAAGTGGGAAGGCGACAAGGCCGACGCCAATTTCGCCAGGCTCGCGCGGCTGACGGTCCCAAAGAATGACACGCCGCGCCTGATCCTGTGGCCAGAGGCGGCGATTCCCGACTATCTCGAAACCGGATACCCCCTCGTCTATTACGACCGGTCTCCTGCCGCGGCGCGCGGGCGCCTGACCGGCCTGATGAATCCGGACGACCTGATGCTGCTCGGCGCGCTCAAGCTGGAATTCGGGCCGGACGGCGACGTGACCGGCGCGCGCAACGCCGCGATGACCGTCCACGCCGACGGCACGCTCGGCCCGCGCTATGACAAGGCGCATCTCGTCCCCTTTGGCGAATATCTGCCGATGCGCCCGCTGTTGTCGGCGATCGGCCTGTCGCGCCTCGCGCCCGGCGACATCGATTTCCGGCCCGGTCCCGGCCCGCGCACACTGGACCTCGGCCGGTTCGGGCGCGCCGGCCTGCAAATCTGTTACGAGATCATCTTTTCGGGCCAGGTCGCCGACCGCGCGGATCGCCCGCAATTCCTCTTCAACCCGTCGAACGACGCCTGGTTCGGCAGTTGGGGTCCGCCGCAGCATCTGGCCCAGGCGCGGCTGCGCGCGATCGAGGAAGGGCTGCCCGTGATCCGCGCGACGCCGACCGGGATCAGCGCCGTGATCGACGCGGACGGCCGCATCCGCGCCAGCATAGCGATGCACCGCGCCGGGCGCATCGACACGCCTGTCCCGCTGGCCCATGCCCCGACGCCGTTCGCGCGCCACGGCAACGCCCTGCCGGTCGGATTTGCGCTGCTGCTGCTGGTAAGCGCCATTGCCTTTCGGCGGCGGGGACGCTAACGAAGCACACATAAACTTTTCTTTATATTGTTCGAAGAAGGCTCTCCATGCGCAACAGCTTCCTCTTCACATCCGAAAGCGTGTCCGAAGGGCATCCCGACAAGGTCGCCGACCAGATCAGCGACTCGATCGTCGACCTGTTCCTGTCCAAGGACGCAGAGGCGCGCGTCGCGTGCGAGACGCTGACTACGACGCAGCTTGTCGTGCTGGCGGGCGAGATTCGCTGCAAGGGTGTGTTCGAAAACGGCGAATGGGCGCCGGGCGCGCTGGAAGAGATCGAAAAGACCGTCCGCGATACGGTACGCGAAATCGGTTACGAACAGGCGGGCTTCCACTGGAACCAGTTCCGGTTCGAGAACAACTTGCACGGCCAGTCGGCCCACATCGCGCAGGGCGTCGATGAAAGCGCGGACAAGGACGAAGGCGCGGGCGATCAGGGCATCATGTTCGGCTATGCCTCCGACGAGACGCCCGACCTGATGCCCGCGACGCTCGATTACAGCCACAAGATCCTCGAACGCATGGCCGCCGACCGCAAGGCGGGCATCGCCCCCTTCCTGGAACCCGACGCCAAGAGTCAGGTCACGCTGCGCTATGCCAACGAACGCCCGGTCGAGGCGACGGCGATCGTCGTGTCGACGCAGCACGCGCCCGGCTATTTCTGGCACGGGGGCGAAGGCGACGAGGCGAAATATCAGGAGCTGCGCAAATATGTGCTGGGCGTGATCGCCGACGTGCTGCCCGCCGAACTGCTGACCGCGAACACCGTCTATCACATCAATCCCACGGGCCGGTTCGAGATCGGCGGGCCGGACGGCGACGCCGGGCTGACGGGCCGCAAGATCATCGTCGACACCTATGGCGGCGCATCCCCGCACGGCGGCGGCGCGTTCAGCGGCAAGGACCCGACCAAGGTCGATCGCTCGGCTGCCTATGTCACGCGCTACCTTGCCAAGAATATCGTCGCGGCGGGTCTCGCGCGCCGCTGCACTATCCAGCTGAGCTATGCGATCGGCGTCGCCGAGCCGCTGTCCATCTATGTCGACCTGCACGGCACGGCGGCGGACGGCGTGACCGAGGCGGCGATCGAGCAGGCGATCCCCCAGCTTGTCCGCCTGACGCCCAAGGGCATCCGCACGCATCTGGGTCTCAACAAGCCGATCTATCGGCAGACCGCCGCCTATGGCCATTTCGGCCGCCAGGCGGACGGCGAGGCCTTCCCGTGGGAGCGCACCGACCTGACCGACAGGCTGAAGGCCGCCATCGCAGGCTGATCGACAGCGCGGCATATGCTGCTATCCTCCCCGGCTGGAACCGGAGTCGGGGAGGCGTCATATGAAAAGCTGGATCGGGATCGCTGCGCTGGTAGGCGCGGCGCTCGGGGGCGGAGCGGCGCTCGCGCAGCAAACCCCGGCCATGAACCGCGCAGAGGCGATGGCGCTTTATGCCGCGGGCGGCTTCCCGATCAGCGCGGACGGCAAGAGTCCGACCAACCGCTGCGGCAAGCCCGCCAATCCGCGCATCACCTTCATCGACTTCAACGGCGACAAGGTGAAGGACGCGCTGTTCACCGACAGCGACAACGGCGCCTGTTACGGCCCGGACAAGCGCTTCTTCGCCATGGCGGTGAAAGAGAAAGACGGAAGCTGGCGCGGACTCGGCGGCTGGGCGGGCACCGCGCAGGCAGTGGGCAGCGACCGCAACGGCTGGCTCAGCATCGTCTGGACCAGCAACGGCGAAAAGCGCCCGCTCGCCTATAACGGCACCAGCTATGCGGCCGAGACCGCCGCGCCGCCGCCCGCCCCCGACAGCACGCGCGACGCGGCGATCTTCCGCGCCGCCGGTTTCAAGCAGACGAGGCGCGGCTGGGAAAGCGGCTGCGACGATCCCTCCGCCGGCGCGCCCTATGATCCCGGCGCGATCGATCAGGTGAAGGATTTGAACGGCGACGGCCGTCCCGAGGCCGTCGTCACCGAGGGCGGAGGCTTCTGCTACGGCAATACCGGCATGGCCTTTCATCTGGTCGGCCAGCAGCCGGACGGCAGTTGGAAGCTCATCTACAATAGCATCGGCATCCCTGAGTTCCTCGCCACGAAGGGCGTTGGCGGCTGGCCGGACATCTTGGTCGGCGGGCCGGGCTTCTGCTTCCCGGTGTTGCGCTGGAACGGCCGCGCCTATGCGCAGCACCGCATGGAATATGACGGCAAGCCCTGCAGGCGATAGCATTTTCCCTTCCCGCAGGCGGGAGGGGAGAAGGAACCTCGCGCCGCCATCCGGGGCAGGCAAGGCTTGCCGCCCTCCGCGCAACTCCCTAAGCGCGGCGGCATGACAGCCTATAAGCCCGGCGACCCGACCACGCTCAACCGCCTCTATGGCCGCGCCAAGGGCAAGCCCCTGCGCGCGGGCCAGCAGGAGCTGATCGACCATCTGCTGCCCCAGATCGCCGTGCCAACCGAAGGCGAGGTCACGGCCGAGCGCCTGTTCGGCCAGCCCTGCCCACTGCATTTCGAGATCGGCTTCGGCGGCGGCGAGCATATGGCGGCGCGCGCCGACATGCTGCCCGACCATGGCTTCATCGGCGCGGAACCCTTCGTCAACGGCGTCGCGCAGGCGCTTGTCCACATCAGCGGCGATCACGGAAGCCACCCCCCGCTCGCCAACGTCCGCATCCATCACGGCGACGCGCTGGAGGTGCTGCGGCGCGTCCCGGACGGCGCGCTGAGCTTCGTCTATCTGCTGCACCCCGACCCCTGGCCCAAGGCGCGCCATGCCAAGCGGCGGATGATGAACGACGGTCCCGTCGATCTGATCGCGGCCAAGCTGAAGCCCGGTGGCGAATTCCGTTTCGGCACCGACCATCCCGTCTATCTCGCCCACGCGCTGATGGTCATGCGCCGCCACCGGCACCAGTTCGAATGGCTGGCCCAGAGTGCCACCGACTTCCTGCACCGCCCCGGCGGCTGGCCCGCAACGCGCTATGAAACCAAAGCCCGCGCACAGGGCCACGACGTCTGGTATTTCCGCTATCGCCGAACCGACACAGACCCCGCATAACGAACCCCAGGCGCAGCGATCGGACTTCTTTCCCGCCTCCCCTTGCGTCCATCGAAATGTTGTATACAATTTCTATTTAAGGTATACTATTTCGATGGTCGCGGGAGATGGGGTTGATGGTGATGCTGGCGTTCCTTTCCCCCATCCTGGCCGCCGCCGCGCCGATACCGCCCGCCGATTTGCCCGCTGCGATCGTCGCCGCCATCGAGCGGGAAATTCCCGACATCACGATCACTGGCGCCGAACGGAAGACGCGCGACGGGCGGCACTATTATGATGTCGAAGGCCTGCGCCTCAACGGCGAGGAAGTGGAACTGGACCTGCTCCACACCCCGCAAGGCTGGCAGGTCGTCGAAATCCAGCGCGACATCGCCTGGGTCGATGTGCCCGCGAACGCGCGCGCCGCGGCGCTCCCCGCACTCAAGGACGCCGTGCCCGTACGGGTGATCGAAAGCATCCAGACGGATGGGCGCATCATCTATGAGCTGTTCGTCCCCGGCGCGCCCGCGAAACCGGCCTTCGAAGTGATGACCGACGACGGCAAGGCGCATCTGCTGACCGAGGAATGGCCGCATTGAATCCGCGCAAGCAACGCAAGACCGACATAGCGACATAGAGGGAGAAGGATCTTGACCGAGACGACATCCGCCGGCGCGTCCCGGGGGAATATCCGCTGGTTGATGGTGTTCCTGGCCTTTGCCGTGGCCGCCGTATCCTATCTGGACCGCAGCAATATTTCGATCGCGGCGCCCGTGCTGAAGGTGGACCTCGCCCTCAGCGACCGGCAATTGGGCCTGGTCTTCAGTGCCTTTGTGTTCGGCTATGCCCTCACGCAGCCGATCGCGGGCCGCCTCGCCGATCGGTTCGGCCCGTTCGTGGTGATCGCCATCGGCATCCTGTGGTGGAGCGTGCTGACGGCGGCGACGGCGCTGATCCCTTCCACTTTCGCGGGCGCCTTTGCCACGCTGCTGGTCGTCCGCTGCATCCTGGGGATCGGCGAATCCGTGATCTTCCCCGCCAGCAACCGGCTCGTCGCCAGTTGGGTGCCTTCCGGCGAGCGCGGGCTGGCGAACGGGCTGATCTTCGCGGGCGTCGGCGTCGGTGCCGGGATCGCGCCGCCGCTCATCACGTCGATCATGCTGTCGCACGACTGGCGCATGGCCTTTTTCGCCAGCGCCGCGATCGGCGTCGTCGCGCTGGCCGCCTGGCTGCTGCTGGCGCGCGACAAGCCGGAGGCGCATCCGCTGATCCGCCAGCCGGAGCTGGACTATATCAACGCCGACAAGGCCGTCGCCGCAAAGGCGGGAACGGCCATCGCCGTCCCGTGGCGCACGATCATCCTCGACAGGCAGGTGGCGCTGCTGACGCTCGCCTATTTCTGTTTCGGCTATGTCGCCTATATCTTCTTCACCTGGTTCTTCACCTATCTGTCGAGCGTGCGCGGACTCGACCTCAAGTCGAGCGGACTTTACGGCATCCTGCCCTTCATCGCGATGGCGATCGCCTCGCCGCTCAGCGGCTATGTCTCGGACCGGCTGTGTACGCGCTATGGGCGCCGCATCGGCCGCTGCGGTCCGGCGGCACTGGGGATGGCGCTCGCCGCACTGTTTGTGGCGCTCGCGACGCAGGTCGAGGACGCCAGGCTCGCGGCCGTGGTCCTCGCGCTCGGATCGGGCGCGCTTTATCTTTCACAAAGCGCCTTCTGGACGCTCAGCGCCGACATCGGCCGCGAATCGGCGGGATCGGTGTCGGGCCTGATGAACATGGGGAACCAGATCGGCGGCGTCTGCGTCGCGGCCATCACGCCGATCCTCGCCGAAACCTTCGGCTGGTCTGGTTCTTTCCTGTTCGCAGCGGCGGCCGCGCTGGTCGGCGCCGTGACCTGGCTGTTCATCAACCCCGACAGCCGCCTCGAAGGTCCCGCCTTCGCTTCCTAGAGCGGCGAGCCTTAAATCCGATCCATCGTCCCGTTCGTGTCGAGCGAAGTCGAGACACAAACGGAATGGGAGTGATGCAGATCAGCGACTCGCCGCTCTAAGCCCATGAAAAAGGCCCGGTCCAGCAAGTGGATCGGGCCTTGCGACGATCAAAGGGCAAGAGTGAAGGGTCTGCGCGGTCGCCCGGCAGGCCCGTTCCCCCTTTCGGTCAGAACTTGTTGCGTTTCAGGGCGTCCTGGAACTGCGCCTTCGTCATCGGCACCTTTTGCGGGTTCGCCTCGACCCATTTCAGGAAGGCCTGTTTCACGTTCGGCGCCCAGACGTCCACGTCCATGTCCGCCGGACCGAACTGGCCGGTGCGGACGACTTCGTGGCTGAAGCCGTCCTTCAGCGCGATGAACTCCGACTGCGTGATGACCAGTTCGGCCAGATGCGCCGGAATGAAGACGACGCCGCCATATTTGGCGACCACGATGTCACCCGGCAGCACCGACGCGCGGCCGATGCGGATCGGCTGGTTGATCTGCACCATCTGCATTTCCTGGATGAAGGACGGGTCGGCCTTGCGGAACAGGCCGTTCATCCCGTCGATCTGCGACAGGCCCTGCACGTCGCGAACGCCGCCGTCGAAGACGAAGCCGTTGCGTGACTTGGCATAGATGGAATTGCCCAGGATGTCGCCGATCAGCGTGCCGTCGACGATCTTGCCATAGCCGTCGGCGACATAGACGTCGCCGGGCCGTAGTTCGTTGATGGGCCAGATGTTCGGCGCGCCCGTCTTCTTGAGCGCCTTGGCGCGCTCGCCCAGTGGTTTCGCCATATCCGGGCGCGCGGGCATATATTGCGCGGTCAGCGCGCGGCCTGCGAACCATTTTCCTTCATGGATCGCCTGCCAGTCGGCCTCGAACTGGTTGTTATAGCCCAGCCCGCGCAGCGTGCCCCATGCTTCCTCCAACGAAATGTCGCGCGCGCGGCGCACCAGATCGTCGGAGACCTTGGGACGGCCGTCGGGAAAACGCTCGCCCTTCCATTCCGCGGTATAGAAGACGACTTCATCGGGCGTCATCATCACCTGCGCCGAGACCGGAGCCGCCGCCGACAGCGCCAGACCGGCGCCAAGCAAGGCGGCGGTTATCATCAGATGCTTTTTCATATCCTGTCCTTCCCGTCGCGCGATCAGAAGTCGTTGCGTTTCCGCACTTCGTCGAATTCGGCCTTGCTCATCGGCACCTTGTCCGGGTTCGCCGCGACCCATTGCAGGAAGGCGGCCTTCACGGTGGGCGACCATCTGGTGTCGATGTCGGCCGGGCCGAACTGGCCCTTGCGGATCGCCTCATGGCCGAAGGTGTCGCGCAGCGCCGTGAATTCGGACTGCGTGACGACGATCTGCGCCAGATGAGCGGGAATGAAGACCACGCCCCCGAACTTTGCGAGCACGATGTCGCCCGGCAGCACGGTCGCGCGGCCGATGCGGACCGGGCCGTTGATCCGGACCATCTGCATTTCCTTGATGGCCGACGGGTCCGCCTCGCGAAACAGGCCGTTCAGCCCCTCGATCTTCGACAGCCCCTGAAGATCGCGCACGCTGCCGTCGAAGACGAAGCCGTTGCGCGACTTGGCATAGATCGACGTTCCCAGCACGTCACCGATCAGCGTGCCGTCGACGACCTTGCCATAGCTGTCGGCGACATAGACGTCGCCGGGCTGCAATTCCTGGATCGGCCAGATGTTGGATTTGTCGTCCCAGCCCCTCAGCTGCTTTGCACGGGCCGACAGCGCCGCCTTCATGTCGGGGCGAGCGGGCATATATTGCGCGGTCAGCGCGCGGCCGACGAACGGCTGTCCTTCGTGGATCGCCTGCCAGTGGGATTCGAACTGGTTGTTATAACCCAGGCCGCGCAGCGTCCCCCACGCTTCCTCCAGCGAAATGGCGAGCGCGCGGCGCACCAGATCGTCGGACACCTTCGGGCGGCCATCGGCAAAGCGCTCCCCCTGCCATTCGGACGTATAGAATAATATCTGTTCCCGCGTCATCAGAACCTGCGAAGCGGCCGGGCTTGCCCCCAGCACGCTCGCGGCCAGCAAGGCGCCGGCGAGCAATGGCCTTAACATCGTCTCTCTCCTCTCAGCTTTCATGCTATCGCCGGACATGGAGTCCCTCCTGCGCGACGAGCGCCTGGATCTCGTCGGCGTCGACGAGATTAAAATCTCCCGGAACGGAATGTTTGAGCACCGCGGCGGCCAACGCGAATTCCAGCGCGGCCGCATCGTCCCGACCGCGAACCAGCGCGTGCAGCAGCCCCCCGACGAACGCATCGCCCGCCCCGATCCGGTCGACGATATGATCGAGTTCGTATGTGCGTGCGGTGAAATCCGCCTCGCGCGTGAACATCCTCGCCGACAGGGCCTGGCGGTCGACGCTGACATGATCGCGGCATGTGCAGGCGATCCGGTGCAATTTGGGAAAGGCGTCAAAGGCCGCGGCGGCGGCGGCGCGTAGGGTGTCCTGCCTGTCGCCGTCGAAGCCGCGCTGCAATACCAGCGCGATGTCGCGCGCGTCGGCGAAGGCGATGTACGCGAGCGCAAACAACTCGTGCAGGATCGCGGCGCTGTCGCCGTCCCATGCGTCCCACAGCTTCGCCCGGTAATTGCCGTCCATCGACAGGGGAATGCCCAGCCGGTCCGCCGCCCGCGCCGCGCGCAGCGCCTCGCGCGCGCTGTTCGGGCCAAGCGCCGGCGTGATCCCCGACATATGCAGGAAGCGCGCATCGGCCAACAGCGCGTCCCAGTCGACGACGTCCGGTTGCATCAGGGCAAAGACCGAATTGGCCCGATCATAAAGGACTTCCGGGGGCCGGAACATCGCGCCGTGCGTCAGATAATAGACGCCCATCCGTCCGTCCGCCCATCCCAGGCCGGACACGTCGACGCCGTGGCGGCGCAGCTCGTCACGCGCCGCGCGGCCGATCGCATTGTCGGGCAGGACGCCGGCCATGCGCGCCCTTTCGCCGAGGCGCGCCAGCGCGACGGCCACATTCGCTTCCGCGCCGCCGAAGCGGGCATCGAGACTCGTCGATTGCAACAGGGTCTCGCGGCCAGGCGCGCTCAGGCGGAGCAGGACCTCACCGAAACAAACAATCGTGTCTGCCATGCGCCCCTTCCGGCCGATGATCGGCAACGGCCCGGTTCAGCGCGCCGCTGCGGCACATGGCCGTCAGCGCGCCGAAGCGAGCGCCCTCTCCTCAAAAATGAACGACGGCGCGATGTCATGCCGCGCCATCCGGCCTGTCTGGCTCCAAAAAAATCTTGCATACAATATTAAAACTTGTCAACAAGAATTCCGCGATCGGCAATCTGTGTTTTCCATTATGAAACAATGTCGATCAGGACGCTGCGATCGGCTTCTGAAGCGACAGGCCCGGGGCAAGCGAGGGCGCGATCGTCCGGTGTATCGTCTCCACGACCGAGACCATTCTTTCGAACGGCATCCGCTCGTGCGGAGCGGTCACGCTGATCGCCGCGATCGCTGCACCGCCGCGCCGGATCGCCACGGCGACGCAGGCGATGCCGGCCTCATTCTCCTGCTCCTCCTTGGCAAAGCCGCGCGCGCGGGCAGCGGCCAGCTCCTCCCAGATCGCGGTCGGGGACCGCCGCGTCAAAGGCGTCCGCGCGGGGATTTCATCGGGAAAGGATACCGCGAAACTTTCGAAATCGGCAAAGGACTGGCAGATGATGGCACGTCCCAGCGCAGTGGTCAGCGCAGGGCTGCGACGCCCCGTTTCCGACCAGACGCGAATCGCGCGCTGCGGCTCGACCTTGTCGACATAGACGATCTCGTTGCCGGACAGCGTGCCCAGGTGGCAAAGCTCGCTGACCGTGGCGCTCAGCGTTCGCAGCGGCTCGTGCAGCACACCGCGCAGGCTTCCGTCGCGAAGATAGGAATCGGCCAGCGCCAGCAGGTTCGGTCCCAGCCGATAGGCCGCCGTCGTCTCGTCCTGCTCCACGAAATTGCGGTGACGCAGCGCGGCGAGCGTCCGGTGAAGCGACGCCTTGTGCAGCCCCAGCTGGCGCGCCAGGCTGGACAAGGACAATCCTTGCGATCCCGCGTCGCCGAGCTGTTGCAGCGCCATCAGCGCCTTGTCGACGCTTCCAAGAGGTGATCGGTCCGGCATTCGCTGCTCCTGATCCGTTGCGGACATGACTCCGAAGCGGCCGCCTCGTTCCTTGCGGAACGGAGGCGGCGCGCGGGGGGAAGGAGGCAATCAAGGATGAACCCGCATCACGGCGCCGTGGGACGCTTGGTAAAGGCCCGTCCCTTGTCGGCCGCTGGCGTGTCTCCTCCCGTGCAGATCATCGTACCATCCTTGATCTGATTGATCACATCCTGTTCGGAGCAGGAGTTGAGGAAACGGATGCCCGCCGCCTTGGTCGCGGCGAGGACGCGCGCGCGTGCCGCGACCATCTTCGGATCATGCGCCCTGTCGCTGCCGCGCGCGGTATCCGTGGGGAGGCCCAACAGATAGAAGCCCTGGTCGCCCGGTCCCCATTCGGCAAAGGTGATGCCGGGAATCCGGGTGATCTCCTCGGCATGGGCGACAGCTTTCGGATTTTCGAGCTTCACGCCGAGCATAACCTCGCCCTTGGGGCTGAGCGGCCAGGGATCGGCCAGCGCGAGATATTCGTTCGGCGAGACGCCCCAGATTTGCGATGCGAACATCTGGCTGCCCGCGCCGCGGTGCGAGCTGTTGTAGTCGGCGCCCTTCGCAAAGGGATAGCGCGCGGCCTCGACGAAAATCTTCACCGCCTCCGGCGACTCGGCCTGGCAGAGCAGGATGCCGTGCACGCCGGCCGCGAGCGTTTGTTGAACCACCCAGGCGTTGGCTTTCATGGCGGCGGGGTCGTCGCCCAGCACCGGCAGCGTGACGATGACGGCGGGGGTGCGGTGTCCCGTGCGCGTCTTCCCGGCGTCGACCAACCCCTTCATGAAGGCGCGAAGCGCGGCAAAATCGAACGTGCCATGCTCCATTTCATAGGTGATATAATCGGCCTTGGTCGCTGCCAGCCGCTTGCCGTCCTCGTAACCGCCGCCGGAAACCTGCGTATAATAAACGGGTTGCCCGGAATCGAGCATCTCGATCGCCCGGTTTATGCGATGAGTCGGCGCAGGCGCCGATTGCGCGGAAGCCAGATCCGCAGACATCAGGCAACCCGCACCGAGCACAATAACCCCCAGCCGCGTTCCCAGACGCGTCCATGCCGAAACACGCATCTTCATCTTCATATATCCTCTCCCAAGACATCGTCGCCCTGACGGTTCGATGCCGACTCGATTGATTGGCCAATATTGTATGCACTAATATATATCTTGCATACAATAGACTTTTATGATCCTTTCGCCGCGACAGGAAAAGGGGGAGGCGGCCGTGAGGAAAAGGGAGTTCATCGCCGGGGCGCTGACGCTGGGACTTGGCGCGATGGTCTCGGCGCAGACGGCGGCGCGGGCGCAGGACAGGTCCGGGGACGACATGGCCCGCCGCGATGCGGAACGCCTGGCGCGCGAGACGCGCAGGGCCGATGTTCCGAATCGCATCGTGCGGACCACCGACCTCTTTTCCAGCCCGGAAGGCTATCCGAACGCGATCGACATCGCACCCGAGGGGCTGTGGATCGCCGAGCAGCGGACGGAAGAAGGCATCGGCATATCCAATGACGCCTATCTCGTCGACTGGACCGGCAAGGTGCTGCGCAAGGTTCCGACCGCATCGCGCAACACCAGCGGCATGGCCTTTGGCGAGGGCCATCTGTGGATGGGCGCGAACGCGCCGCCCAACGGCATCTTCCAGACCGACATGCGGGGCCGCACGGTCCGTCATCGCCAGATTCCGCTCGGTCCGCCGACGAACGGCGGGGGATGCCACGGCGTCATGTATCACGAGGGCAAGCTCTATCTCGCGGCGCTGCGCCTGCGCGGCATTCTGCGCGTGGATGTGCGCAGCTGGCAACCGGAGTTGCTGATCGCCTGCGCCTTCCCGCGAATGCACGATCTGGCGTGGGACAATGGCACCATATGGATGATCGTCGGCGATTCGAACACCGACGACAGCGCCCCGGCGCTCGCACGCTATGACGCCGCCACGGGCCGATTGCTCGAGACGGCCACCTTCGCGCCCGGCAGCGCCGATCCCCATGGGCTGACCATAAGGAATGGCGTGTTCTATGGTTGCGATGCCGGAATCCATCCCGGCTGGCCGCACCGGCACAGCCGGTCCAGCGGCGCCATTTTCCGCATCGACTTCATCTGACCGCTCTCCTTTTTCCATAGGTCGCATGGCGGCGGCGGTGGTTCTTTCGTACGTTTTACAATACGAAACGATAATTGCCCATTGCGAAATATTTTTCTCCACGCAACAAAAAGATGTTGTATGCAATCTAATATATATGCATACAATAGCCCGCGGCTGGCCATGATAGACGAATGCCGCCTGACTGAGCGGCGCATGCCCTCAGGGGGAAAGGAGGGTGTCGAAGTGACGAATCGCGACCTCGCAGAACGCAGCGCACGTTCCGTCCGCGATCAGCGGCGCGTGCCCCGCGACGGATAACGGAAGAAGGCAGGGCAACCGCCACAGAGCAGTCGATTAACAGGGCCGGACCGCATCGCGCTCTCCGGCGACCACTCAAAAATATGTGGAGGAAGAGGATGATGATGAAAGGGAACAGGACCAGCATGTCGGTTCTTGCGTTCGCCGCCGCGACACTGTTCGCCCCGGCGGTGATGGCGCAAACGGCGGAGGACGACACCTCACAGAACCTGCGCGGCGATCAGGAAATCGTCGTCACGGGATCGAGCATCCGCGGCGTGTCGCCGGTCGGGTCGAACCTGGTCTCCGTAGGACAGGAATCCCTGGCCAAAATCGCGGCGACGACCTCGACCGAACTGGTCAACACGGTTCCCGCCATCACCACCGCGGGTTCCACGCCGCAGGCGCAAAGCGCCTATTCCTATTATGCGCCGCAGATTCACAGCCTCGCCGGTTCGGGTTCGAACACCACGCTTGCGCTGATCGACGGACTGCGCATGCCCGGCGGCGGTCTGCAATATGCCCAGACCGATCCCAACATCGTCCCGACGCCCGCGCTTCAGCGCGTCGAGGTGCTCGCCGACGGCGCGTCTTCCATCTATGGATCGGACGCGGTGGCCGGCGTGGTGAACTTCATCACCCGCAAGCGTTTCGACGGTTTACAGGTCAACGGCCGCGTCGGCTTCGCGAAAGATTATCGCAGCTACGACCTCAACGGCATCTGGGGCACGACCTGGGACACGGGCGGCGTCTATATCACGGGCCAGTTCCTGAAACAGCAGGAAATCACCAACGACAAGCGCAGTTTCCTCAGCCGCGGCGATTATCGCGACATCGGCGGCAGCAACACCAACACCTATAACTGCTCGCCCGCGACGATCCGCGCGTCCTCGTCGGCGTCGGTCATCTATCCCAGCGCCGACGCGACCGATCCGATCGCGTACAGCCAGGCCGCCAACGGCTTCTGCAACAACTCCGTCTATGGAACGGCCGTGCCCGGCGTGCAGCGCGAAGGCGTGATGGTCGTCGTCGACAATGAATTCGGCGACCGCCTCTCCTTCACGGGTAAGCTGATCTACAACCATCTGACCCATTTCTCGAGAGGCATACCCGGCCTGTTGACCAACGCGACGGCCTTTGGCCCCGCCTCGGGTCGAGGCGGGCAGATCAACCCCTTCTACCGGACACCCGCGGGCACGGCGTTCACGCAGGAATCGGTCAATTATGTCGCGCTTCGCCCTGACAATAATTACGGCACGAACAATTACGAGAATACGACATTCTATGCGACCGCCGAACTGGACTACAAGATCACCGACAGCTGGACCACGACGCTCAGCGGCGCACTGGCGCGGTCGAACAGCTTCCAGCGCGGCCGGAACGTCTTTTGCGCCGTCTGCGCCAACCTGTCCCTGAACGGCTCGCCGACGCTCGGCGGCGGCACGTCGGTGGCCCTGCCGGGCGGACAGACCGCCACGGTGTCCCAGACGCTGACCAACGCGAACGCGCTCGACATCTGGAACCCGCGTTCGTCGAACCAAACGGCGGACAGCGTCTACAACTACCTCTATTCCGCCAACACCAACAACGAACATCAGAACAACATGTCGCAGATCAAGCTGGAGGTGCAGGGTCCGCTGTTCAACCTGCCCGCCGGGGAGCTGCGCATGGCCGCGGGCGGCGAATATATGTTCGTCACGCAGGACGTCTACGGCCTGACGCCGAACAGCCTCGGCAACGGCTATGTTAATTTCATCAGCAACCTCGGGCCGCGCAAGGTCAAGTCGGCCTATCTGGAACTTTATGTCCCCCTGATCAGCGAGGACATGGAAATCCCGATGGTACAAAAGCTGGACCTCAGCATTTCGGGCCGCATCGACCATTACAGCGATTTCGGTTCGACCAAGAATCCGAAGATCGCGGCGACCTGGACCGTCAACGACTCGATCAAGGTCCGCGGCAACTATGCGGAATCCTTCGTGGCGCCGCCGCTCAACCAGGTCGGCGACCCGCGTCAGGGCTGGATTCGCGGCGCGACCGGCACGGGGACCAGCGCCGTGCTCGACGTTCCCGTCGCGGCCTATCCGGAGGTCCGCAACCTGCCGGGCTGCGAAGCGGCGACGACCGTCTGCCGCGTCGGCGCGGGAACCGGGCGCGAGGGTCTCGACCGCTCGCTCGGCGCGGGCTTCGCGGGCGTCGTTCCCCAGACCGGCAGCAGCTGGTCGGTGGGTGTCGACCTGACCCCGACGTTCATGCCCGGCTTCACGGCGAACGTCACTTACTGGGCGAACATCTTCCTTGGCGGTGTCGCGTCGCCGGCCCAGCCGCTGATCGTCAACTCGGCCGCGCTTCACGACCGCCTGACGATCTGCGCCGCCACGGGATGTACGGCGCAGCAGATCGCGGAGTTCACGAACGTCGCCAACGGCGCGACGACGGCCCCCGTGCTGCCGGCCACGCCCTACTTCCTGATCAACCGCGACGTCGGCAACGTGCTGAACCTCGACGTCCAGGGCATCGACGCGCAGTTCACCTATCGCATTCCGACGGCCAGTGCCGGCACCTTCACGCTCGGCGCATCGATGACCTATTTCACCAAGTTCGACCAGGATTTCGGCGACAATGCGTTCAGCATCCTCAACACGTCGGGATATAATTCGCAGTTCCCGTCGATCCAGACCAAGGGCCGCGCGCAACTGGGCTGGGAGATTTCCAATTTCGCTATCGACCTGTTCGCCAACTACACCGGCAAATATCGCAACTGGATCCAGACATCGATCAATCCCGTGACGCTGGGTCCCGACGGCAACCCCACGGGCGGCGGTGACCGCGTGCGGGCCGACCTGACGATCGACATGCACCTGGCCTATAACTTCAATGACTCGTTCATGCAGGGCAGCCAGATCTATGTCGACGTCAAGAATCTGTTCGACCGTGAACCGCCGTTCTACAACGGCAACACGACGGGCGCGGGCGTCGGCGCCTGGGGCTTCAACGGCTTCACGTCGAACCTTCTCGGCAGGCTGGTGTCGGTCGGTTTCCGAGCGAACTTCTGACATGCCGGACCGCCGGCAATGACGGCCATGGACGGCGGGGGACGTGATGTCCTCCGCCGTCTTGCTTTGACCGGACCCTCAAGCCACCCCCTTATCAGGAGAGCGAATCCATGAAGACCATCCTGCTTGCGGCCGCGCTGTTCGCGCCCCTGCCCGCCGCCGCCCAGATCGCGGTTTCCGCCAATGACGGCAAGCAGCTGCGCCCCGGCGAGGCGCCGGCCAGCCGCACCCCCGATTCGGTGTCGGTCATCGACATCGGCCAGAATCCCCCGCGCGTGCTCGGCACCGTGCGCACGTCCACCAGCATGATCGGGCCGCCGACCAGCGTCGCCGTCGCACGCAGCGGGCAGTTCGCCCTCGTCACGGCCGCGCAGGAACTGGAAGGCGATCATATCGTCAAGGCATCGACGCTGTCCGTAATCGACCTGGCCAGGCCGTCAGCGCCCCGCGTGATCCAGACGCTCCAGGCGTCGTCGGGGGCCAGCGGCGTGGCGATCAATCCGGCCGGCACGCTCGCGCTGGTGGCGGGAACGGGGGACGATGCCATCTCCGTCTACACGATCGCGAACAAGCGGCTGACGCCCGCCGGCAAGGTTCGTCTCGACTATCAGAGTCGCCCCACCGACGTCGCCTTTGGACCGGACGGCAAAAGCGCTTTCGTCGTGACGCAGTCCGGCGGCATGATCGTGCGCCTGGCGGTCGCGGGGAACAAGGTCACGCGCACGGCGACGTCCGTGGCGCCGGGCATGTCGCCCTATGGCGTCACGGTCAGCCGCGACGGCCGCTATGCCTTCAACACCAATCTGGGCGGCGCGCTGAAACCCGAGGGAAACCCCCGCCGCGCCCCGGGCGGATCGGCGCTCGGCACGGTGTCGGTGCTCGACCTCCAGTCCGGCCAGCTCGTCAACAGCGTCGAAGTCGGCATGATCCCGGAACATGTGGCGCTGTCGCCGGACGGCAAATATCTGGCCGTGGTCGTCGCCAACGGCTCGGCCGCCGACCCGGCGTCGGCGGACTATCACCCCTATGGATTGCTGAAGGTCTTTCGCGTCGACGGCGCCAGGCTGACACCCGCCGGCGAAGCGCATAGCGGCGCCTGGTGCCAGGGCGCCGCCTGGTCGAAGGATAACCGCAGCCTGCTGCTGCAATGCGCGCTGACGAAGGAAATCGAAACCTATCGCTATGATGGGTCAAACCTCACGCGGGACATGAGCGCGACGCTGAAGTTCGATGCGCGCCCCGGGGCGATCAGCACGTCTCTCGACCGGTAATTCGCGCACCGGTCGGAGCCGTGGGGGGCGGTACGGGCCGGACCCGCACCGCCTTTTTCCTTACCAGACGGTCTTGCGCTTCGTATAGGCGCGGCCGATGTCGGCCGACTTGGTGTCACCGCCCGTGCAGATCATCGTCCCTTCCTTGATCTGGTTGATCACATCGTCTTCCGGACAGGCGTTGAGGAAGCGGATGCCCGCCGCCTTGGTCGCGGCCAGCACGCGTGCGCGCGTCCGCACCATCGCCGGTTCATGATCGTTGCTGCCCGCTATGTAATAGGGCGATCCGTTGGCGTCGCGGACCACCCGCTCCACTTTCGGGATGCCGAGCAGATAGAAGGACTGGTCGCCCGGTCCCCATTCCGCGAAAGCGATCCCCGGGATCTTCGTCAGCTCCTCGGCATGCGCGACGGCCTTGGGATTTTCGATCTTGATCCCGAGCATCACTTCGCCATTGGGATTGAGCGGCCAGACGTCCGCCTTGGCGAGATATTCATTGGGCGACACGCCCCAGATTTCCGATGCGAACGACTGACTGCCCGCGCCGCGATGGCTCTGGCTGACGTCCGCGCCGGCCGCGAAGGGATAGCGCGCCGCTTCGACGAAGATGCGCACCGCCTCCGGCGATTCGGCCTGGCAGAGCAGGATGCCGTGCACGCCCGATGCCAGCACTTGCTGCACGACCCACGCATTGGCCCGCATGCTGGCGGGATTGTCCCCCAGCACCGGCAGCGTGACGATGATGGCGGGGGTGCGGTGTCCCGTGCGCGTCTTGCCGGCGTCGACCAGCCCCTTCATGAAGGCGCGGAGCGCGGCGATGTCGAACGTGCCATGCTCCATGTCATAGGTGATATAGTCGGCCTTGGTCGCGGCCAGTCGCTTGCCATCCTCATAGCCGCCGCCGGAAACCTGCGTATAATAGACCGGCTGTCCGGATTCGAGCACTTCGATCGCGCGATTGATGCGCTTGGGGGCAACGGCCGGGGTGGTCGGGACCGTCGCCGCCGCGCCGCGCGGCTTGCCGGTCTGGCCCACGGTCGTGGATGCCATACACAGGCTGAGGGCGAGCACGCCCATCGATACCAAAGCCTTCATCTTCCTCTCCTAGCTGGGACCTGTCTTCGTCGGGAGCGCCCCGGAACCGTGGCCCGCAAGCACAGTATACATTTTTTCAATCTTGCATACTAAATTTATGTGTCATGAGAGGATATTTGCGGAACTTGTATGCACCGCTTATGTTCCATAGCTAGTGACCCGCTCAGTCAGGAGAATTCGCATGGCGACCCGCCCCCGCAAGACCGCAACGGCCAAGACGCGGGCACCTGCGGAAGAACCCCGCAAAGGCCAGCGGCGGCTCGATGCGGTCAACAGCTTGCGGCGCAAGATATTGACAGGGGAATTGCCGCCGGGGGAACGCCTGCGCGAAATCGCGCTGAGCGAGCAACTCGGCATGTCGCGCACGCCGATCCGCGAAGCGTTCCAGACGCTGGCGGCCGAAGGCCTGGTCGACCTGTTGCCGAACCGCAGTGTGATCGTGTCCGTGCCGGACAAGTCGGAAGCAGCCGATGTGTTCACCGTTCTCGGCGCGCTGGAAGGACTGGCGGGGCAACTCGCATGCCGCCGCATGACGGCCGACCAGATCGAGATATTGGGCGAATTGCAGGACGATCTCGCGCTCTATTTCGAAAAGCGCGACCGGCTGTCCTATCTGGAGGCCAACCGGCTGATCCACGAACATATCATCGACTGCGCGGGCAGCACGTCGCTGACGCTTGTCTGGCGGCTGCTGCTGCCACGCGCCGAACGGGCGCGGCATGTGACGACATTGGACCATGAGCGATGGGCGGAGGCCTATGAAGAGCATCGCGAGATCTATGCCGCCATCGCCGCGCGCGACGAGGTCCTGATCAAGCAATTGCTGGAAGCGCACTTCATCAACGGCATCGAGTCGATGAAAAAGAAGGAAGCGGAGAATCGCGCGAAGAAGCGGTCCGAAATCTATGCCGAAGTGACGCGATGACCCCGTTCCCCACCGCCTAAATATCGATCCGTTCCATAAAGTCTCTTGCATACAAGTTTTCTTGTATGCATACATGAGACTAGATCAGGCAATGGGAACGATCTGGTGAATCTCAACCTTCCGGTGGATAGCGACGCGGCAATTCTGGTCGGACGGATCATGACCGAAGCCGGGCCGACGCCCGTGATGGTCCGCGAGGGACAGCTTTTCAGCCTGCTCGACATGGCGCCGACCGTCGCCGACCTGTTCGAGACGATCGAACCCGGTGCGCCCCTGACGGCGGGCGCCGCGCTCGGCCCGGTCGAGGATGCGGCGCTGCTGTCCCCGATCGACCTGCAATGCATCAAGGCGTCGGGCGTGACCTTTGCCGTGTCCGCGCTCGAACGCGTCATCGAAGAACG
Organism: Alphaproteobacteria bacterium HGW-Alphaproteobacteria-13; assembly: GCA_002842935.1. Classification (GTDB taxonomy): domain Bacteria; phylum Pseudomonadota; class Alphaproteobacteria; order Sphingomonadales; family Sphingomonadaceae; genus Sphingopyxis. The sequence goes on from PHEM01000004.1 coordinate 19,308, forward strand.
CGCGCGCGGCGATTCGGCGCGCGCCAACGATCTGCGCGCACAGATTCAGGACCGCATCGGCACCAGCCTGCGCGCCGTGAAGCCCGGCTCGCCCGAAGCCGTCAAGCTCAAGGCGCTGCTCATCGCCGACGGACTCTGGTCGCAATATCTGGAAGTCGCGATCGGTCCCGATGCGGAGATATTCACCAAATCGGCCGTGCTGTCCTCGGTCGGCACGGGCGCCGATGTCGGCGTGCGCGCCGATTCGGCATGGAACAATCCCGAACCGGAAATCGTGCTGGTCGTCGATTCGCGGGGCCGCCCGCGCGGCGCGGCATTGGGCAACGACGTCAATCTGCGCGATATCGAAGGGCGCAGCGCGCTGCTGCTGGGCAAGGCGAAGGACAATAATGCGTCCTGCGCGATCGGTCCCTTCATCCGCCTGTTCGACGACCGCTTCACGCTCGACGACATCCGCGCCTGCGAAGTGTCGCTGACGATCGAGGGACCGGACGGCTATCGATTGACCGGATCGTCGAACATGAGCCTTATCAGCCGCGACCCGCTCGACCTGATCGGCCAGGCGATCGGGCGCGATCATCAGTTCCCCGACGGATTCGCCCTGTTCCTCGGTACGATGTTCGCTCCCGTTGCCGATCGCGACGAACCGGGACTCGGCTTCACGCACCGGACCGGGGACATCGTCCGCGTGTCCACGCCGCGGCTCGGCACGCTGACCAATCGCGTGGTGCCGTGCCACGACGCGCCGCCATGGACCTTCGGCATCCGGGCGTTGATGCAAAATCTGGCCGCGCGCGGGCTGCTCGACCGGAAGGATGCCGCATGACCGAAACGCTTACCCATTTCATCAACGGCGTCGCGCTGCCCGGCGATCCCGTCGGCACCAGCATCAACCCGTCGAATATCGACGAACTGGTCGCGCGCTATCCGAAGGGCGACGCGGCGCTTGTCGATACGGCGGTGCAGGCGGCGCAAGACGCCTTGCCGGGCTGGTCCAGCGCGTCGCCGGAAGTGCGGTCGGACCTGCTCGACAAGGTCGGCGCGACGATCATGGCGCGCGCCGCCGATCTCGGCGCGCTACTCGCGCGCGAGGAAGGCAAGACACTGGCCGAAGGCACGGGCGAAGTGATGCGCGCCGCGCGCATCTTCAAATATTTCGCGGGCGAGGCGCTGCGGCGGCATGGCCGCACGCTGGAATCCACGCGCCCCGGCATCGACGTTGCGACATACCGCGAGGCCGTGGGTGTCGTCGGCCTGATCACGCCGTGGAACTTCCCCATCGCCATTCCGGCGTGGAAGGCCGCGCCCGCGCTGGCTTTCGGCAATACGATCGTGCTGAAACCGGCGACGCCCACGCCCGCCACGGCCCACGCGCTGGCCGCGATCATCCATGAATGCGGCGCGCCGCCGGGGGTCTTCAACCTGGTGCTGGGCGACGGCGACGTCGGCCGCGCGATCGTCGACCATCCAGGCATCGACGCCTTGTCCTTCACAGGATCGCAGACGGTCGGCGCGCGCATCGCCGAAGCCGCCGTGCGGCGACAGGCGCGCGTGCAGATGGAGATGGGCGGCAAGAATCCGCTGGTCGTGCTGGATGACGCCGACCTCGACCGTGCCGTCGCGATCGCGCTCGACGGCGGTTTTTTCCAGACCGGCCAGCGCTGCACTGCCTCGTCGCGCATCATCGTGACGGACGGCATCCACGACCGCTTCGTCGCCGCGCTGGCGGAACGGGCGCGCGGCCTGAAAGTCGGCCATGCGCTCGACCCCGCGACGCAGGTCGGCCCGGCCGCCCATGCCGAGCAGTTCGAACAGAATCTGCGCTATATGCGGATCGCCGTCGACGAGGGCGGCCGTGTGGCGGCGGGCGGCGACGTGCTGAAGCTCGACACGCCGGGCTATTACATGAGTCCGGCGCTGATCGCCGACACCGATCCCGACATGCGGATCAACGGCGAGGAAGTGTTCGGTCCCGTCGTCAGCACGGTTCGCGTCAAGGATTATGACGCCGCGCTCGACCTTGCCAATCGCGGGGATTTCGGCCTTTCGGCAGGCATCGTCACGACATCGCTGCACCATGCGCGGCATTTCCGGCGCGCGGTGCGCGCGGGCATGGTGATGGTCAACCTGCCCACGGCGGGCGTCGACTATCATGTGCCGTTCGGCGGCTCGCGCAAATCGAGTTACGGCCCGCGCGAACAGGGTTTCGCGGCCGTCGAATTCTATACGCAAATGAAGATCGTCTACACGGGCTGACGCGTGGCGTCCGCCATGACGGGCGCCATGATGGGAGAGACAAGGTGAAGCTGAAATCGATTTTCGGACATCTGGCGATGGGCGCCGCGCTGGCGCTGACCGGGGCGAGCGCCGCTTCGGCGGAAACGATCGCCGTCACCAACTTCACGCTGATCGACGGCCGAGGCGGCGCGGCCGTCCCCAATTCGTCGATGATCATCACGGACGGCCGCATCATCTGGGTCGGTCCCGCATCGCAGGCGCGCACGCCGCCCGACGCCGTCGTCGTCGACCTGACGGGCAAGTTCGTGACACCCGGCTTCATCGACACGCACATCCACCTGGGCAACACTCACGACCTCGTCCAGAAAGAGGAATTCTTCACGCGCGAGAATGTGGAGAAGGATCTGTCGACCTATGCCGCCTATGGCTTCACGAGCGTGGCGATCATGGGGACCGACAAGGACCTGATCTTTTCGGTCCGCAAGCAGCAGCGCGCCAGCCGCCCGACGATGGCGCGCCTCTATACCAGCGGACAGGGCATCGTGTTCCACGGCGGCTATGGCGGCGTTCCCGGCATCAACACGCCGGTCGCGACGCCCAGGGAAGCCGCCGCCGTCGTCGATGCGCAGGCGGCGAAGGGTGCCGACTATATCAAATTCTGGCTCGACGACGAACTGCATTCCATGCCGAAGATGCCGCCCCAGATCAGCCAGGCCGTGATCGATGCCGCGCACCGCAACGGGCTGAAGGCCTTTGCCCACATCTTTTATCTGGAAGACGCCAGGCGGCTGACCGATCAAGGCATCGACGGCTTTGTCCACAGCGTGCGCGACGCCGACATCGACCCCGCGCTGCTGCGTGACATGAAGGCCAAGGGCACGGTGCAGGTCGCCGCCACGCTGAGCCGCGAGGCCGCGATGTTCGCCTATGGCAGACATGCCCCGCAACTCGACGATCCCTTCTTCCGGCAATCGACCTCGCCCGAAACGCTTCGCCAGCTCGACAGCCCCGAACGGCAGAAGCAGGTATCCAGCGCGCCGGTCTTTCCGGAGCTGCCCAAATTCTTCGAGCGCGCGAAGGCCAATTTCAAGAAGCTGGCCGACGCCGGCCTTCCGTTCGGCGCCGGGACCGATTCCGGCCCACCCGGACGCGTCGCGGGCTATTCCGGCCATTGGGAAATGGAATTGATGGTGGCGGCGGGCGTCACGCCCGCGCAGGCGCTGCATGCCGCGACGGGCGGCGCGGCGAAAATATTGGGCGCGCAGGATATCGGCACGCTGGAACGCGCGAAATGGGCCGATTTCGTCGTGCTCGACGCCGATCCGCTGCAGAATATCCTGAACACGCGCAAGATCAGCGCCGTCTATATCGCCGGCCGCCGCGTGCCGTCGGTCGCGCCCTGACCCAAGCGGCCGCCTGCGAAAAACGGATTTCGGGAGAAGACGGCATGACCACGCAAGCCCGCGCGACGCGCGTTCGGCACAAGGTCCTGTGGCTGACGGTCGCGGCCTATATGATCACCTATATGGACCGCGTGGTCATTTCGACCGCCGCGCCGTCCATCCAGCAGGAATTCGGCTTTTCGCTGGTGACGATGGGCTGGATCTTCGCATCCTTCCAGATCGCCTATGCGCTGTTCCAGATTCCCGGCGGCTGGCTGGGCGACCGGTTCGGCCCGCGCCGCGCGCTGACCGGAATCGTCATCTGGTGGTCCAGCTTCACCGCCGCCACGGCATTGACCTGGTCGGCCGCGTCGATGATCGTCTGCCGCTTCCTGTTCGGCGCGGGCGAGGCGGGCGCCTTCCCGATCGCCACGCGCTCGCTGTCACGCTGGATGCTGCCCGCCGAACGCGGGTGGGCGCAAGGCGTGACGCACGCCGGGGCGCGGCTGGGCGGCGCGCTGACGCCCGTGTTCGTCGTGTTCCTGATCGTCCATTTCGGCTGGCGCGCGCCCTTCTTCCTGTTCGCGCTGGTCGGGATCGGCTGGGCGGCCTTCTGGTACTGGTTCTATCGCGACACCCCGACCGAGCATCGCGGCGTCAATGCGGCGGAACAGACGCTGATCGCCGACGCGCTGGGCGACACGTCGATCAAGGCGCGCGGCGCCGTGCCGTGGCGCACGCTGCTGAGCAATCCGCAGATGTGGCTGCTGTCGGCGATGTATTTCTGCTATGCCTACAGCATAGGCATCTTCCTGACCTGGTTCCCCAAATATCTGAACGACGCCCGCGATTTCAGCCTGGTCGAAATGGGCATCTATGCCAGCGCGCCGCTGATGGCGGGCGTGGTCGGCGACATGGCGGGCGGCTGGGTATCGGACCGGCTGCTGGAACGGTCGGGCAATCTGCGATCGGCGCGCCGCAACGTGGCGATGGCGGGCTTCATCCTTGCCGCGATCACCATCCCGCTCGCCGTGCTGGCAACCGACCCGCTGGTCTGCGTCGCCTGGTTCTGCATCGCCGTCTTCGGCCTGGAGTTGACGGTCGGCGTATCCTGGGCCGTGACGCTGGACATCGGCGGCAGCTATGCCGGTTCGGTTTCGGCCGTGATGAACACCTTCGGCAATATCGGCGGGGCGCTGGCGTCGGTCGTGACGGGCTATGTCGTCGCGCACAGCGGCTGGAACCCGGCCTTCTTCGTGCTTGCCATCTTGTCGGCGCTCGCGGCGCTCCTGTTCGTGCGGATCGACGCCTCGATGCCGCTCCATCGGCCCGCCGCTACGGCTTGACGACCAGTACCAGCAAGTGACCGGGACCATGCGCCCCCAGATACATGGTCTGTTCGATGTCGCCCGATCGCGAAGGACCCGTCACGAAATTGACGAGGCGCGGCAGGCGCCCCTTTCCGAACATGTCGCGCAGCCGATCGAGCGCCGTTTCCGCGTCGCCAACGATGGCGTCTTCACGCACCAGCACGACATGCACGCGCGGCAGGAAGTTGAGCAGCGTCGGATTATCGGGACCGGAGAACAGCAGCAGCGAACCCGTCTCCGCGACGCCTGCTTCCGCGTGGCTGACGGTCGCGCTGTCGCTCGGCATGGCGTTCCCCGACCGGACGTCCAGCGCCGCGCCGCCCCAGTCGACGCCCGCGAGCCGGTCGTCCGCGCCCATGACGAGGCGGGGGAGAAACTGTCGCTCGGCCAGATAGCGCGCGATCACGCCAGGCACCTCGCCCGCCGCCAGATGCTCCACGTCCGCGCTGGCGGCGCGCGCCATGCGGATGAACAGCGCGATGCGCTCTTCGGGCGGAAGCTGGCCGCGCGCGGGCACGACGCCGCGCGGCGCCCGCATCAGCCGGTCCGCGACGGCCGCCCGGCGGCTCGCATCGGCGCCGCTTACGCCCAGCGAGCGGCGGATGCGGACCAGCATCGCGTCGCGCGCGCTCATCGTCCGCTCCCTTGCCGCTGCCGTTTCGCCCACCGGCTCTGGAACGTATCGCCCTCCGGCGCCGGAAAGTCGCGCCAGTCGCTCCAGCTTGCCGCGAACGGCAGACGGCGGAATCGCCCCCCGCGCCCGAACAGGCCCACCAGCCGCATGGCGGCGACTGTCGCGGCGCGATAGAGCCGGGGCCGCCGCGCAATGGCCGCCCATGTCCGAATCCCCCAGCGCTGCGTCACGGGCGTCAGGTGGCGGCTGAATT